>SESX01000099.1 GCA_004367365.1 Candidatus Acetocimmeria pyornia | reverse complement strand
TACTCTCCCGGCGGCACACGGTTCTTGGTCCAGGTGCACCCTGGTTTAGGGAACATTTTTCCACCGCAATTTCCCCTCCAGGTCCCGGTACCCGGCCGCCACAATGTCCTCAACGCCCTGGCAGCCGCCGCGGCGGCCCTGGTGGCTGGAGTGCCGGTGGAGACCATCCAGAAGGGCTTGGGCCGTTTCAAGCCACCGGCACGCCGCATGGAGACCAGGCGGGTGGGTTCTTATACAGTCATCAACGACGTGGCCATGAACGAACAAAGCTACGAAGCCGTCCTTGAAACCATCGCCAACTTCCGCTTCCCGCAGGTGGTGGTCATCAACGCCATCCGTGGCAACCGGGGGCCTGAGGTCAATGCACGCATCGCCGCCGTCCTGGCCAGTTGGAACCAGAGGCTCCGGTTTGCCCCCCTGATCATTACCTTGAGCCGGACCCACCTGGGCCGGTATGAAGTAGACTACCAGGTACGGCCCCAAGAGCTGGAGGCCTTTGTGAAGGCGGCCAGGGAAGGCGGCCTTGAACTGTCGGTCCACGAGGAACTACCTGGGGCCGTCGAGGAAGGGGTAGCCCGGCTCAGGCCCCACGGCCTCCTGCTTTTGTTGGGCACCTTCGGCATGGATGAAGGGCCGTCCATGGCCGAGGACCTGCTGCGCCGACAGGTAGGCAGTGAATCCTGATGACGCCCAGGCCGGGGGTTCCACCGTGGGGCCTGGGAACCTTTCCCTGGCTACAAGGGCGACCACCAGGGGTTTCCCCTAGTCAAGACCCTAAGAGGGGACGGAGAATGGACAGTGACCTGATGCCGCGAAGACGAGTGCCAGAAAAAAACGACGGTCTACCAAGGCAGTACAACGGCTACCTTGCGGGCTGGTCCAGGCCGCCCGACCTTCCGCAGATCGCGCGCATCGAAGCCATGGTCTTCCCCGAACCGCTGAACCTTCACACCCTGGTCCAGCTCTGGCTCATGCCGAATACCTATTACATCGTCGTCCGTAAAGGCCGCCAGGTTGCCGCCTACATCGGTTTCCAGAAGTTCGGCCCGGCAGCCCACACCATCAGCATGGCTGTTCACCCTGACCACCGGCGGAGAGGGCTGGCCACCCTGGTCCAAAAAACCGCGGACCGCGTCGCCGTCAACAGGGGGGCCCGCTGGTTCACCGGGGAAGTGCGGGTCTCTAACACCGCCCAGCTTCGGTTCCTGGAAGGACTGGGCTGGCAGCAGATTGGTGTTTGTCCCCAGTTCTTCGGAAACGGTGAAGATGCAGTGGTGGTGTGGAACTGGTTGTAGGCGGCCACCGTTCAACTGGGCTCTGGGCTCTGGCCGGGGCCTTTTGCCACCGCCAAGGTTCCCTGAGCCCAAGGGCACTGACTTTCCCTCCCTCGCCCTCCTCTCCCCCTCAGGGCGGTCGCCTGCGGTTTCCTGCCCCAAGCTTATCCGCCGCCTCAAGCTAAGGGTGGACACTACCGTAGTTGAAGCCGGTATCCACCACCCTACAGGCACCGGATTTTTAGCGTGAATGCTCCCAGCTGCCCGTGGAGAAAGGCCGCACCACGAATGGTGAAAGTACAAGCTGGTACCGGAAGGTTTCCACCAGCAAAGGGTGAAATCATTCCATAAAATGGTTTTGACTGGAGGGGTACTTTTATGGGCTTTCGCTTCTTTCGACGGGTCAGCCTGGGCAAAGGGGTTAGGTTGAACCTTTCGAAGTCAGGCCCAAGCCTCAGTTTCGGGGGGAAAGGGTTCTGGTATACCATTGGGCCCGGAGGAAGGCGCACCACGGTTGGGTTGCCGGGTACAGGGCTTTACTACACCACCGTATCCAGGGGCAAGAGATTCCCCGGGCGAAAAAGTCAGGGCCCGCACGCTCAGCCAGTTAAGGGATTTTCGCAGGAGGTACACCAGGAGTCAGTTAAAGAGCGCTTAACACTGGGCTTCTTCCAGCGTCTTGTGACCCCGGAAGACGAAAAGGAATTTGTAGAAGGCTGCAAGGCCCTTGTGGACGGTGACTACGAAAGGGCCCTGGAGTGGTTGGGGAAATCCGAAACCGTTACCGATGCCCACTTTATGGGCGGGGTCTGTGCCTTGAAGCTCAAACGCCTGGATGTGGCCGAGGAGCTGCTGTTGAAAGCACTTGACAAGGCCAACTCCCTGGGCAAAACCTTTAAGAAGTACAGGATCAGCGGGGAGGTGGCCATACCGGTAACCGAGGAACTCACCAGCCATCTTTTGCCCGATGAAGGCGGGGTACGGCTCCTGCTCGCCGAACTGTACCAGGAGAGGAAAGATTTCAACCGGGCCATTGAGGTCCTTAAGCCTCTTCTTGCTAGTGCTCCTGATGATCCAGTGGTCAAGCTCTCGCTGGCAGAGCTCTACGAGGAAACAGGCCAGCACCAGGAGACAGTAGAACTCCTCTCCTCGACCGGTAACGAGAACTTCCTGGAAACCGCCTGTCTCCTTTACCGGGCTCGGGCTCTCGATCAACTGGGCCTGCGCAGTGCCGCCCTCGACACCTATACCAGGGCCCTGCGCCGGAAAAAAGACCGGCCGGCCGAGCTCATCAAGACCCTCAGGTACGAGAGGGCGCTTCTTTACGAAAAGATGGGGAAACGGAACCGCTACCGGCAGGAGCTGGAACGACTCTACGCTGAAGACCCCGAATGGGAAGACGTCCGTGCACGCCTGGGTCTAGCGTAGCATGTGGTCCGTCCCCCGTCTGCCCAAGCAGAAAAAGGTGCCGAGAGAAAACCCTGTACGAGGTCTAAGGGTTAGTGAAACTAGTCGGTCTGATACCGAGCCTTCAGAGTTCACCCCCGAAGCGTGAGGGTGAAAGGGGTGTCGGTACTCGCGGCAGCATGGGGGACCACTTTCTAAGGTCCGATTCCACGGGGCTGCTTGATTCATTCTCTACTCGGCCGGTCCCGCATTTCGTCTCTTCTCCCCCTAAGGCTTTACTTCATCCAGTTCCAGGAGGTTATAGCGCTTCATGATATCAATCAGTTTCAGGGGGTACCGGGAATCGGTTGCATAACCGGCCCTCTTCAGTGCCCAGGCGCCCTGAATGGCGTCATGCATCACCTCTCGAAACGGCCTATAACGGCTCTTGGTAAGCAGGAAGTTTTCATGGTCCTGCCAGCTTTCCTTTGGGCTGTGGTAGGCACGAAACTTGGCATCCACGTAGTACACTACACCCCTGTATTCTTCCCAGGTGTTGGCAGTCACTGACCCGGCAGGCCCCTCACCCTTAATCCCAAAAAGATTGTACGAAAGCTTTCCGGTGTATTTATCTGCCGGAGCGAACTGACCCCAACCAGACTCAAGAATCGCCTGGGCCACCTGGAGTGCAGCCGACATGCCGGTTCGGGCCTGGGTGGGCAGGGCGAGGCCGGTGGCAAAGTCCAGGAAACGGTCCTTTTCAATCACCGGCTCGGGGCCGTACAGGGGTCCCGTGTAGACCCGCACCGGAACCTCGTCACTGACCACCTGGCTGCCTGTGGGAGTAACACCAACGGCACGCAGGACCCAGGACCCGTCATCCTCCGGTCCCGGGGTCCAGGAAAAACTGGCCCGGACATCGGTACCGCTGGCAATGGTTCGGACCACGGCCGTCTCGGGGTCAACAAGCTGGTACGTGATCTTTTCCAGTGGGACATTGGCCACGGCCCGCAGGACCACCTTACCGGTTAAAACCTGGCCAGGACCCACGGTTTCCATGAAAACCCCGGGACTGGTCCGCACCTCGACGACCACGGGGTCTGTGTAGTACGTATTCCCTTCCTGGTCAGTAACTCCGGCCAGCACCTCATGTTTCCCTTCCTGCTCCGGGGTGGGGATCCAGCGGTACTTGGCAGCACCCTTCAACTCAGCCAAAACCTCTTTCCGTCCTGAGACTGGATCCCGCAAAAGGTACTGCACCCGGTGCGCAGAGAAATTGACACTGACTCCCAACGTGACCGGGCTGTCCACAACCTTACCGGCAGAGATCCCGGTTAAGGCGAGGCGGCGGGCCACGGCCACCGTCACCGGAACCTCCGGACTGGAGTAGGCCTGACCCGAACGGTCGTAGGCCACTGCCCGCAGGAAATAGGAGCCGTTTTGCTGGTAACCAGGTGTCCAGTAGGTTTGACCCCACGGGTCTCCCTGGGCAAGGAGGGTCACCACTCCTGTTTCCGGGTCAACAAGTTCGTACCGGACATGGGTAGCCAGGAAGTTAACGTTAACCGCCAGGGGTAACGACCCCTCAATCGTGTCTCCAGGTGAGATTCCGGCCAGGAATACCTTGGGGTGAACCTCCACTTTCACGGGAACCACGTCACCGGCCAGGAAATGCCCTCCTTCATCGTAAGCAGCGGCGGCCAGGAGGCGGTCCCCGCTGTAGGCCGGGTCGGGGATCCAACGGTAGGTACCGGTTCCATCCCCCTGCGCCACCATCGGACCCTGACCGGTGTCAGGGTCGAGAAGGAGATAACGGACTTCCGCCACCGGGGCTGAAAATGGACCTCTGAACTGGACGCTAAGGTCCGTCGAACCAGTTATGGTTTGACCGGCCACAACCGAGGTGAGAGCCAGGGGCGGCTTGGGTAGCACGGGTTGAGAAGCCCCGGAATCAATAAATACCGTGGAGGTAGAACCATCCCAGCGCACTGCAGCCCCAAAGGCAGAAGACACAAACCGGATCGGGACAAAGGTACGGTTGTTGCGGATCCGGGGTGGGCCATCGAGCAGGTAAAACCCCGACCGAGTTCCGGAGAGGTTTACAAGCCGGTGGCCGACGCGTAACCTGAGCCGCTGGTTACCCTTGATGATGATCACTGTTCGGTCCTGTTGGTGCCATCCCACGTAAGCCCCAAGGGTTTCAGAGACGGCACGGACAGGCACCAGGGTACGCCCCCCGGTGATGTACGGTGCCGGGGTGGTCTTGACTACTTTTCCGTCAATGACAAGGTTTACCCCACCTGCGTCCACTGCAGTAGACATAAACCCGATAATGAAGACAACTGCGAGCAGGACGGTGAGATGAAGCGGCCATCTTGCAAAGGCTGGAGCGGCCCGGTTCACATGGATGCACCTCGTTTCATGCTTTTCTAGATATAAGGTAGACGTAAGAGGTTGACATTATGTTCCCGGATTTTGTAAAATTGGCACCCCATTTTTTCGTGAGCAGGCCGCAACACATGAGGTGAACATGAGCCCAAATTTTCACATCTTTTCAGGCTCCCCCAGATGGCATCACCTGCGCAGGGCCTTGTCTAGCACTTTCCAGCTTTTGCATTCCCGTATTTAGTTCACCCATAGCCTGCGCTGGATCCACTGCACGAGGTCGGAAACTCCTGTCTTGCAGTTGGCCAAGCTTAGGGTCTTTTGCGCCATGAACTTTCGACAGCCCGTACTTTGCCCTAACGCCCGAGCCACCCCCCATCAACCACCAGAATGTGCCCATGGACATAGTCGGAGGCATCAGATGCCAGAAATACCACCGCACCGGCCAGGTCTTCTGGTTTCCCCCAACGGTTGGCTGGAATACGTTCCAGGATCTGGCGAGACCGGACCTCATCCCTTTGGAGGGCTTCCGTCATGTCGGTAACCATGTAACCCGGTGCAATGGCGTTGACGTTAATCCCCTTGGAAGCCCAGTCGTTGGCGAGGGCCTTGGTCAGGCTGCCGATTGCTCCCTTGGCAGCAGCATAAGCCGGGATCAAGATCCCACCCTGGAAGGTGAGCACGGAAGCCATGTTAATGATCTTGCCTTTACCCTGTTTCAGCATCTGCCTCCCGGCAGCCTGACAGAAGCAAAAGACAGCGTCCAGGTTCACCTTCAGGATCACCTGCCAGTCCTCGAGCGGGAAGTCTTCGGGCGGGTACCGGCGGGTGATCCCGGCGTTGTTCACCAGGATATCCAGCCGGCCGAACTCCTCGATGACCCTGTCCACTGTCGGGTAGATCTTGTCCAATTCACTGATATCCAGCTGGATACCCATGTACCGCCGGCCAAGCCCCTCAACCACCTTCTTGATCTCCTCATCCATCCCGGACCTCTGGATAGACACAATGTCGGCACCGGCTTCGGCCAGTCCCTTGGCAATCCCAAAACCAAGCCCGCGGTTTCCACCCGTCACCAGGGCCACCCGGCCGGTCAAGTCAAACATCTTTTGCATCCCGACAAGAACCCCCCTTACCTTTACTTTTACTTTCAACCTGTCTCCGTTTCGGGCGCGGCAGTAAAATTAACAGTCGAAAGAAGAACACCTTCCTTACCTTCACTGCGACAGGGTTACACATCGTCAGCAGGGACCTGGCTGCCGAGTTCTTGGGCCCTTGCCGTGGCCGCCACCACGGCGTCAATCAGGGCTGCCTGCACCGGGACCCGGTACAAGGCATGCAGCCCCGCGATGGTTGTTCCACCTGGAGAAGTCACCTGGTCCCGGAGCCGGGTAGGAGAGTCACCCGTTTCCAGGACCATTTTCGCTGCCCCCAGGAGCGTCTGTGCCGCCAGAAGCAGGGCTTCCTGGCGGCTGAACCCCACCCTGACACCACCCGAAGCAAGGGCATCAATGATTTCGAAGATAAAGGCCGGGCCGCTTCCACTCAGACCCGTTACGGCATCCATCAGCTCCTCTTTCACGCTGAGGACGCGTCCACAGGTTTTCAGAAGACGAGAGGTCACGGCTTCATCTTCAGGGGTGGCAAACCGGCCCCGGCAAACAGCCATCATCCCTGCACCAACAGTACAGGCAATATTCGGCATCACCCTGATCACGGGAACCGGCCGGCCGAGATAGCCTTCAAGGGAATTGGTTGTCACGCCGGCCGCGATCGAAACCAGGAGCTTGTCTTCAGTGAGAGAAGGACCCACTTCCTCCATGACCTCTCTTATGTTTTGGGGCTTGACACATAACAAGACAATGGATGCCTCTCTTGCAACTGACCTGTTATCAGAGGTGGTTTTGATCCCGTACTTGTTTTCAACGGCCTCAAGGCGCCTCGGATTTGAGTCGCTGGCTGTAACACGCCCGGCCTCTGCAACACCCCCGGCAATAAAGGATTTCAGGAGGGCCTCCCCCATGGCCCCGATACCGATAAACCCTAGATTCTGCTCCATGACCAAACTCCTTTCCTTATAGATAAGAACAGCTTTTCTCACCAAGCACGAGCCCGGGCGGGGTGAAGTCCGCCGCCCAAACCCCAAACCAGACCTGGTCCGGCCGTCTTTCAGGTCCAAAAACCAAGAAAAGCCGGCTCCAAGAACCCTTCAGCCGATAAGCCTCTTTTTCATCAGGTAGATGGGAGGCCAAAAGAAGAAAAAGTTGTAAGCCAGAAGCCAGGTCAGGTTCACAAAGAGGGCACGGGATATGTCCCCGGTCACTAGAGACCTGATGATGGAAACAGTATGGTAAAGGGGAAGGGATGCTGCGATCCTTGCCGGCAGTTCCCCGAGCCCGCTCACCGGGAAGAAAACCCCGGAAAACAGGAACATGGGCGTGATCACCAGGGTAAAAAAGTATGAGAAGGAGTCCATGTTGGGAACAAGGCCTGTCCACATCATCCCCAGTTCGGCGACAACCAGGCCGGCTGGAATGAGGGCAACCGGGACCAGGAGCGCCCACGGCGATTGTACCAGCCCAAAAATCCAGATCACCGCCAAGATCACGGTACCATAGAGAACACTCTTGAAAGCCCCAAAAAGGAGCTCCCCAACAACAACCTCGTCAAGGTTGATGGGCGTGGCGACGATGGCGTGGTAGATTTTCTGATGGTTCATCCGGACAAAGGAATCATAGGTGCATTCGGCTGCAGTCGCCCACATGGCAGATGAGGCAATAATACCGGGAGCAATGAACTGAATGTAGCTCATCCCCTCGATATCCTGAACCAATCGACCCAGTCCATAACCCATTGCCCCCAGGTAAAGGATGGGCTCGATGAAATTGAAGGCGATGTTGGTTAACCAGGTTTTCTTGAAGACCAAAATATTGCGCCGAAAAACGAGAAAGGCCCGCCAGGTGATCACGAAGACAACCCCCTTCCGGTCAATTTGAGAAAAACGTCCTCCAAGTTCGCTTCACGGAAGACACGCCGGTGCACCGGTAACCTGCCGGCCACAGCCAAGAGTTCCTGGGCCCTGCCCTTGGGATAGAAGAACACCATGTCCCCCACTTTTAAGAAATCGGGACAGAGCCCCACCAAGTGCCCCAACAGGTCTTCGGTACCAGGTGACGTGTTGGTTTCAACTTCGAGAACATGGGGCCCGACAGTTCTCTCGACCAGCTCCCTTGGGGTCCCCTCGGCCACTATTTTCCCGTGGTCCATGATCACCAAGCGGTCACAAAGCTGGGCAGCTTCCTCCATGTAATGGGTTGTGAGAATCAGGGTGACCCCCTCCTCCTTAATGCGCCGGAGCTTTTGCCAGATGATGTGCCTGGCCTCCGGGTCGAGACCGGTGGTGGGTTCATCCAAGACCAGGAGAGCGGGATCATTGATGAGCCCCCGCACAATGGCCAAGCGCCTTTTCATACCACCAGACAGCTGGTCCACGCGCACAAAGCGTTTCTCGCTCAAACCGAAAAAGTCCAAGTATTCTTCCGCCCTCTTCTTGACCTCTCGACCTTTCAGACCGTAATACGAGGCGTACACCAGCAGGTTATCAAGGACACTTAGTTCCGGGTCGAGGTTATCCTCCTGGGGAACAAGCCCGAGACGGGCCTTGATTTCCCGCGGCTGTCTCCTCACGTCATAGCCGAAAACCATGAGGTCTCCCGCCGTAATGGGCAAAAAGCAGTGGATCATCTGAATGGTGGTTGTCTTGCCAGCCCCGTTAGGGCCGAGAAAACCGAAACACTCGGCACTCTCAATAGAAAAATCGATGCCCCGGACGGCCTGAACATCCCCGTAGCTTTTCCGCAAATTCTTGGCGTAAACGATTACGATGGCTGATTCCCCTTTCCTTAAATTAAACCATATATATTTTACCATTCCCGACCAGACCTGAGAATTAATGAACAGCGGTAAAACATCTAAGAGCCGTCTCTTTGGCGTCATAGACCACTAAGAAACCGTGAATTTCACCCACAGTATAAATCCCTTTTTCCAGCTATTATGGATAATAATTCACTTTCATGGTATAATTGTTTTTGTCAAGTAAGCTTGGCGGAGGGTATGGAACTATGGAGCAATCAAACATGGAAAAATTGCGGGCTACCTGGAAAAAACAAACGGCACAAAAACTTGACCAATACCGCGCTTTCCGGCACGTGTTTCGAAATGTTTATGATTTCAGTCTGGATCCCTACCGCCTGAAAATACTGCTCAATAATTTCCTTGCTACAGTTGCCCTTCTGCGCCGCGACCTGCAAGATTTCCAAGAAAAGATTAAACCCACGTTTGACAGTTTAACGTAGAAAACAGTGCCTATGTCGGCTGGAAACCGCATAAAATCG
>SESX01000098.1 GCA_004367365.1 Candidatus Acetocimmeria pyornia | reverse complement strand
CATGGATATGAGGTCTGGGCTGGGCTTGTGGGCTGCACCGGAAACCGGGCTGGCCGGTGTTTGCTCCGCCCAGTTGGCCAACTACTACAATATTCCGGTCTCTGTTTCCGGTTATTCAGCCGCGGCCCAGGTTGCTGACCAGCAAAGCGGGTACGAGCGCTGTTACAACGCACTCCTTAATGCCCTTGTGGGCGTGGATGTCCTCGCTGCTGCCGGGGCCCTTGACAACTGCTTGACCCAATGTTATGTCCAACTGGTTCTGGACGATGAAATTTCCTCCATGGTCCGGAGTACGTTCCGCAAATTGGATGTTGCGCCGGAGACCCTGGCGGTAGACGTGGTGGCTGAAGTGATTAGTACCAAGGGGTCTTTTCTGGGGCATAAACACACCAGAAAATACCTGCGCGCAGGTGAATTGTGGATGCCACCGGTTGGAAGCCGTTTGTCCTTCAACGAGTGGGCTGAAACCAAGGAAACCATTGAGGATCGGGCACGAAGCAAGGCAAAAGAAATACTCCAGTCGGAGCGTACGCCGGTGCTGGATCCTCAAGTTGAGGCTGAGATGGACAGGATTATCGAAACAGCGCGTAAGGAATTGACAGCAGCGTGATGAGCAGAGAACCTTAAAGAACCAGCGAAAGGTGGGATGGGCTGTGACCGGGGAAGAGATTCTTGCTGAAGTGATGAATGCCGTGATTGAGGGTGAAGAAGAACTGGCGGAGAAATGGGTGCAAGAAGCAATAAACCAGCAGATTGACCCGCTGGAAGTATTGAACAACGGCTTGACCAAGGGGATCGAAATAGTCGGGAAAAAGTTTGCCGATGGCTACTACTTCTTGCCAGATATGCTGCTGGGTGCCAAGGCCATGGAAAGAGGTATCGGCCTCCTGGAGCCCCTCCTGGTAGGTGAGAAGCGGAAAGCAGCTGGAAAGGTAATCATGGGTACGGTGGAAGGTGACCTCCACGAGATCGGAAAGAACATTGTGGTCATGATGTTAAAGACTGCCGGCTACCAGGTAAACGACCTAGGGGTTGATGTGCCCGCGGCAAGGTTCGTGGAAGCCGTGCGCGCAGAAAAACCACAAGTGGTGGGAATTTCAGCGCTGTTGACTACCACTATCGCCCGGCAGCAGGAAATCATAGAACTCCTCATCGAGGAAGGTCTGCGGAAAGAGGTAAAAGTGATTGTTGGGGGTGCGCCCATCAACCAGCGTTGGGCCGATGAGATAGGGGCTGACGGTTACGCTGAGGACGCCATGAGGGCAGTGGACCTTGTCAGGAACTTGCTGAAAAACTAAAAGGTCAATGAAAGCTAGTGTGATGGAAAGCTCCCCCTTCCGGAGAAAGGAAAGAAGAAAACACCAGGTTGGAAATCTTCTCACCAATACCTCAATAAGGTAGTGGCTCCAACCCGGGAAAAGGGATACCTAAAAGCCCAATGGGCTGTCGTGGATGACAGTGCGGTAAATAAAGGAGCCGGCGCCTCACCCTCAGGGCCTCTATCCTGGGCTCGGTCGGGTGAGGAGGCCGGCTCTGTGGTTTTCTCGCGGCGGCTTGTGTCTGCTCTACAGCTTCTCTTCCCAACTTCTGCCTGCGGGCCTTTGGGCCTCAGGCTCTGTTATTCCCTGCTTTTGGGCGTGTGGTGCACCCCGTCTCTCTCCCGCGGGTGCGGCAGGTGAGAAGAGTTTGCCTGGTTATTTTGTCTTGTTCTGTTGATGAAAGTACTTGACAATCCCCTGGTAGATCCCGCGCGCGATTTTTTCCTGGTACGTGGGGTCAACCAACCGCTTTTCCTCACGGGCATTGGTTACAAAACCTGTTTCAACCAGGAGCGCCGGAAGCCGGTTGTTTCTCAATACATAGTAACCGGCATCCATGGTACCCAGGTTCCTGGCACCAGTGGCCCGGACCATTTCCCTCTGGACGGTGCGGGCTACCGCGCGGCTCTGGGTACTGCCCCGCTTGTAAAAGGTCATGGCTCCGCTCACCTTGGGGTCAGGATTGGAGTTGTTGTGGATGCTGATAAAGAGGTCGGCTCCGCTTTTATTGGCGATCACAGTCCTGACCCTCAACTGGGAGACACCAGGCTGCCCCGGCAGGCGTACGTCGGCCCGAGTGCTCCGGGTCATGATGACCTCGGCCCCGGCTTCTTCCAGGAGGCGGCGGAGTTTGAGGCTCGTCTGGAGGACGTTGTCTGCCTCCCGGCTCCCGTTTACCCCCACGGCACCGGGATTGGCCCCACCATGCCCAGGGTCGAGCACGATGCGAACACCTTTGAGCGGTGCCTGTACCCCCCTGGATCTTATTCCCTGCTTCATTGCCTGTAGTCGGTCGACGCTGCCCTTTTTTTCGGTCTCTATGTCTATCTTAGTTATTTTTTCCTTCATTTCAGCTATTTTTTCATCTATTGCGCTCTTTACCAGGGTTCCAGCAGGATCGTTTCCAGGCCTGGTGATCTTGTTCATATCTTGTACTCCTGGTACTCCTGCTGTTTTCAAGATATCACCACGGGCAGCCGAAATGGTTGGAGCCAGGACCAAGAGGGCGATCACAATAAAGGCTACATAAACGGCAGTCCTTTTCTGTTTATCTTGTTGCATCGAATCCCTCCTTTTAACAGTAAAGGCCAGCTCCTAGTTTAAGTTGGCCCCGAGGTCGCTCTTATGACTGGATTGGAATCCATCTTGTCCTCATCGGCAAATCTTTAGTCAATGGGCAAATCCCTGGTTTACATAACCTATTTACGACTTAGCATTATACCTGATATCTAGGGCATGTCAAGGTAAGATGTGAAACTGGTTCTTTTTTACTAAACCTTCTTGGGCCAGTTCAGAAATGACTCCTTTGGGCGATGGTCGGAAGGAGCGATTGTTTTCTATAATTAGTGCGGGGGCATGTGATCCGGTCGGCTCGGCGGGCCTGGGGGAGCGTGGTGGTCCATAGCGCCGGCGGCACCGGGTTTTAGAGGCAGTAATCTACCGATAGGGGTGATGGCATGGAGGTCCCGAAGGGGATGGAGTTGCTTCACGAGGATCAGGTGGAACGTTCCTTTCTCGAAGAAATTACCGCCTATCCGGGGGGTCAGAAAATAAGGTCCTGCCAGCAGTGTGGCACGTGCTCCGGGTCGTGCCAGATGGCTGGGGAAATGGACTACACACCCAGAAAAATCATCGAAATGGTCAGGGCGGGGTTGAAGAGGGAGGTTTTGACCAGTAAAGCCATTTGGCAGTGTGTATCGTGTTATGCCTGTACCGTGCGGTGTCCACGGGGGATCATGCCTACCGAATTGATGTACGCCCTGAGGTCCATTGCTATCCAGCAAGGGTATTGTTCCTCTCAAGAGGACAGCGCTGTCTTTTACAACACGTTCTGTGACGTTCTTCACAAATATGGTCGGATCCACGAGCCAACCCTGATGGGGACCTTTGCCTTCAAGGGAAATCCCTTCCGCCTCATGGGAATGGCCCCGCTGGGGGTGGGAATGTTGTTCAAGGGGAAACTGGGCCTCATTCCGAGCAGGGTGGCCAACATTGACGAGGTCAGAAAGTTGATGGCGCTGACCCGGCCGAAGGAGGTGAAGGCATCGTGAACTATGCCTACATGCCTGGTTGTTCCAGCCATTCTTCCTCCCGGGACTATGAAATGTCAGCGCTGGCGGTTCTCAAGGCCCTGGGGGTCCAGTTGGAGGAAATCAAAGACTGGAACTGTTGTGGTTCTACCCCGGTTTCCTCGGTAGCCCCGGTGACATCCATGGCACTTTCGGCTCGGAACCTGGCCCTGGCCGAGGAGGCCGGTTACCGCGAGGTGGTGGTGACCTGTAGTTCTTGCTACAGCATGCTCAAAAGAGCAGAAACGTACTACCGAAACGATCCTGCCGCCCGGGAAATGATGGCGGGCGCCCTAAAAACCATGGGCAGGCAATTTGAGGGCATGGTTACCGTCAAGCACATCCTGGAATTGATGGTCTACCACCTCGGGCCGGAGAGACTGGCCGCGGCGGTTACTAAGCCCCTGAAGGATGTTAAGATTGTCCCCTATTACGGCTGCCTGCTGGGCCGGCCCCAGAAGGCTTTTGACGATCCCGAGACCCCTACCAGCATGGACGAGGCCTTAAGGATTACAGGGGCAGAGGTGCTCCGCTTCGACCGCAAGTCCAAGTGCTGCGGCGGGTCCGTGATGCTGACCAAGCAGAAGGCTGTCTTACGATTGGTGGAGGAGATTCTCTGGGAGGCCGCGGACCGGGGTGCCGACGTTATTGCCGTTGCATGTCCCCTCTGCCAGCTTAACCTGGACGCTTACCAGACCAGGGTTAACGCCGAATTCGGTACCAGCTACCGGATTCCGGTGCTGTACTTCACCCAGGTACTCGGAATAGCCATGGGACTCGACAAGAAACACCTGGCCCTGGGCAAGACCTTTGTTCCGGCCGGCCGGGTGGTAAACATCTGAGGGGGTAGATTAACTTTGCCCGACGTGAGAATTGGGGTGTATGTTTGCCATTGCGGCAGCAATATTGCGGATAAAGTGGACTGTGCCGGGGTGGCTGAGTTTGCCGGTGGCCTGCCAAAGGTTACCATAGCCAGGGATTACCAGTACATGTGTGCCGACCCGGGCCAGGACCTGATCCGCAAAGACATCAAGGACCACAAACTGAACCGGGTGGTAGTTGCGTCCTGCTCGCCTAGGATGCACGAACCGACCTTCCGTAAGACCCTGGAGTCAGCCGGCTTGAACGCCTACTTCTTCGAAATGGCCAACATCCGGGAGCACGTTTCCTGGGTGACCGAAGGCCGTGAACAGGCAACCGAAAAGGCAAAGGCCCTTGTGGCTGCTGCCGTGGCCCGGGTTTTCTACCACGAACCCCTGTACGAGCGCTTTGCAGACATGAACAAGCGGACCCTGGTGGTTGGGGGAGGAATAGCGGGGATCGAGGCTGCCTTGAAGATTGCTGCTTCCGGGAACCAGGTTGTCATTGTGGAGAAGGAACCCTCCATCGGTGGAAACATGGCCAAACTTGACAAGACCTTTCCCACCCTGGACTGCTCGGCCTGTATTCTCACCCCGAAAATGGTGGCCGCAGCCCAAGACGAAAACATCACCCTCTACACCTACGCTGAGGTGGAAAAGGTCGAGGGTTATGTTGGTAACTTCCAGGTGACAATCCGGAAGAAGGCCCGTTCGGTGGATATGGACAAGTGCACTGGGTGCGGTATTTGCTACAACAAGTGTCCCGCTAAGGTGCCGAATGAATTTGACGAGGGCCTGGGTATGAGAAAGGCGATCTATGTTCCTTTTCCCCAGGCGGTGCCAAACAAGCCGGTCATTGACCGCCAGAACTGCACCTACTTCCAAAAAGGTAAGTGTGGTGTTTGCAGCAAGGTCTGTCCCACCGGGGCCGTGGATTACGCGCAGGAAGACCAACTGGTAACAGAGGATTTTGGAGCTATTATCGTCAGCACCGGTTTTGAGACCCTGGACCCTACCCTTGGACCCCAGTGGGGTTACGGGCGGTATGACAACGTGATTACGGCCCTGCAGTTTGAGCGGCTGGTCAATGCCTCAGGTCCCACCCAGGGAAAGGTGGTTTTGAAGGATGGCACGGTACCGAAAAGGGTTGCGGTCCTGCACTGCGTGGGGAGTAGGGACCTGAATTTCCGGGAGTACTGTTCCCGTTTCTGCTGCATGAGCAGCTTGAAGCTGGCCCACCTGGCCAAGGAGAAAACCGGTGGTGAGGTCTACAGCTTCTACATCGACATGAGGGCTTTCGGCAAGGGCTACGAAGAATTCTACAACCGGGTCATGGAAGAAGGCATCCACTTTATCCGTGGCAAGGGGACTGAAGTAATCCAACGAGCGGGCGAGCTTTTCGTACGGACCGAGGACACCCTCTTGGGGAAGTATCGTGAGGTTCCCGTGGACCTGGTGGTCCTGAACGTGGCAACGGTGCCCCGGGCTGATGCCGAAAAAGTAGCCCAGACCTTTGGTATTCAGAGGAGCCCTGACGGCTTTTTCCTGGAGGCCCACGTGAAACTGGAACCCCTCAAGACCGCTACCGACGGGGTGTTTATCGCCGGTGGGTGCCAGGGGCCAAAGGACATACCGGACTCTGTTTCCCAGGGAGCCGGGGCGGCGGCTGAAGCCTTGTCCTTGATCGAGGCCGGTAAGGTTAAGATCTCCCCCGTGGTGGCCTCGGTGGATGAAGCCAGGTGCGGTGGGTGCAAGGCATGCCTGGCCCTCTGTCCATACGGTGCCGTTGACTTTGACGACGAGAAAAAGGTAGCAGTGGTTAACGAAGCTGTGTGCAAAGGGTGTGGAACCTGTGCTGCTTCCTGTGCCTCGGGGGCAATGGGGGTACGGCATTTTACAGATGAGCAGATCCTGGCCCAGATCGGGGAGGTGTTGGCGGTATGAAGAACGGGGATTTTGAACCGCGCATCGTTGGGATACTGTGCAATTGGTGTTCGTATGCGGGTGCGGACCTGGCCGGGATTTCCAGGATCAAGTACCCGGCTAACATCCGCATTATTCGAGTGATGTGTTCCGGTCGGGTGGAACCCACCTTTGTCCTGAAGGCCTTTGCCGAGGGGGCCGACGGGGTGCTGGTCAGTGGGTGCCACCCCGGTGATTGTCACTACGGTGAAGGAAACTACAAGGCTTATGCCCGGAAGGTTTTGATTGAAAAACTTCTCCACCAGTTTGGGATCGAGAAGGAAAGATTCAAGCTGACGTGGGTTTCGGCCAATGAAGGGGAACGGTTTGCCCAGATTGTTTCCGAAATGGTTTCCGAGATCAAGGAGATTGGCCCCTACCGGCCGCCAAGGGAGAGAATGAGGGAACTGCAACCCGGTGCCGGAACGCCGCCTGCTCCGGGATGGCTGGCAGAAGAGGAACTCGAAACTGCAGTAGCAGGGGGGGCCGTAGCGGGTGAGTGAAAAACTGAAACTGGCGTTTTATTGGGCAGCCAGTTGTGGTGGTTGTGATGTGGCCGTCCTGGACACCGATGAAAAACTGCTGGAGATTGCCAAGATCGCCGATATTTACTTCTGGCCGGTGGCCATGGATTTCAAGTACAAGGACATCAAGGCACTGGACAAGGATTTCCTGGACGTCTGCTTCTTCAATGGTGCCGTGCGCAACTCGGAACAGGAAGAAATCGCCCGGCTCCTCAGGGAAAAGAGCAAATTGATGATTGCTTTCGGATCGTGCGCCTGCTTTGGGGGTATTCCGGCCCTGGCAAACCTGTACGACCCGGAAGAAATCCTCTCCTGGGTCTACTCTGGTTCCTTCTCTACCGTCGGGAAAAACGGTACCCGACCCCTCACCAGGGTCTCGGTCCCGGAGGGTGAACTAACACTGCCGGAATTTTACACGGCTGTCTACACCCTGAAGGACTTTGTCGAGGTCGATTACTTTCTCCCCGGGTGTCCGCCCCCACCAGAACTCATTCTCGGAGCGGTTGAAACCCTGGTTTCTGGTGTCCTGCCCCCGCGGGGTTCGGTACTCGCCCCGGACAAGACGGTTTGTGATCAGTGTCCGAGGGAAAAGCAGGATAAGAAGGTGGCGGCCTTCCGGCGTCCCCACGAGGTGATCCCTGACCCGGACCGCTGCCTGCTGGAGCAGGGTATCGTCTGCTGTGGTCCCGGGACCAGGGCCGGCTGTGGGGCCAGGTGCGTGCAGGCCAACATGCCGTGCCGCGGCTGCTTCGGCCCTACCGACGGGGTTGTGGACCACGGGGCAAAACTGGCTGCAGTGATCGCTACTACGGCCACTTCCAAGGATGAGAATGAGGCAGCCGAACGCATTGGTCAGATTGTCGACCCTGCAGGGACCTTCTACCGGTTCGGTCTGGCTGCTTCCCTCTTGCGCGGGAAGTCGTTGAAGGAGGAGAACTAAATGGCGCTCAAACGGGTTACAATCGATCCAATAACCAGGCTTGAAGGACACGGCAAGATCGAGATCTTCCTCAACGAAGACGGAAATGTTGAGAACGCGTATTTCCAGGTCCCGGAGTTGAGGGGGTTCGAGAAATTCTGCCAGGGCCGCCCGGCAGAGGAAATGCCGCGCATCACGCCGAGAATCTGCGGTGTTTGTCCGGAGGCCCATCACATGGCGTCGACGAAAGCCCTGGACCAAATGTACGGGGTGGAGCCCCCTCGGGCGGCCCAGAAACTCCGCGAACTGTTTTACTGCGCCCACATGATCCACTCCCACATTGCCCATTTCTACGCCCTGGCGGCTCCGGATTTCGTGGTAGGTCCCAGCGCTGACCCCAAGGTGCGCAATATTCTGGGCCTGGTAGAAAAAGTCGGGGTCGAGACAGGGCAGGAGGTTATCAAGCACCGGGCTTACGCTCAAAGGATCCAGGCGATGATCGGGGGCAAGGCTACCCACCCGGTCTGCGGGCTTCCCGGGGGCCTGAGCAAGGCTCTAAAAGAAGAAGAACGGGAAGAAGTCGAAAAAATGGCCCGTTCTTGTGTGTCCTTTGCCAGGAAGTCCCTCAAGATCTTCAATGAAGTTGTGCTCGAAAAGAAGGAATACGTGGACCTGGTCCGGAGTGATTTCTATGCCGTGTCCACTTACTACATGGGCATGGTGGATGAGCAGGACCGGGTTAACTTTTACGACGGGGATGTCAAGGTGGTTGACCCGCAGGGGAAAGAAGTGGCCCGGTTTCGCGGCCTGGACTACCTGGAACACATCGGCGAGCGGGTCGAACCCTGGACCTATCTGAAAGTGCCCTTCCTGAAGAAAATCGGGTGGAAGGGGTTCGTGGACGGACCGGGAAGCGGTGTCTACCGGGTAGCACCCCTGGCGCGGCTCAACGTGGCCTCTGGAATGGCCACGCCCCTGGCCCAGCAGGAGTACGAGCGGTTCTTCGAAGTCCTTGGAGGCAAGCCGGTACATGCCACCCTGGCGAACCACTGGGCCCGGCTGGTAGAACTGCTGTACGCGGCGGAGAGGGTCCTGGAGTTGAGCCGTGACGAGGAAATTACCGATCCTAAGATCAGGAACCTGCCCACTAAAAAACCGGTGGAGGGTGTGGGGATTGTCGAGGCCCCACGAGGGACCCTCTTCCACCATTACCGCGCCGACGTAGACGGCATGATCCAGAGCGTCAACCTCATCGTGGCTACAGGGAACAATCATGCTGCCATCTGTATGTCCATCAAGAAGGCGGCCCAGGGCCTGATCAGGAACGGTGAAGTGGACGACGGGCTTTTGAACATGATCGAGATGGCCTTCCGTGCCTATGACCCGTGCCTTGGCTGTGCCACCCACTCCCTTCCGGGACAGATGCCGATGGAAGTGAAGATCTACGACCACCGTGGGGAAAAGCTCCGGTGCCTGAAGAGGTAAGGGTGCTGGTTTTGGGGTTGGGTAACCCCATCCTGACCGATGACGGTGTGGGGATCTACGTGGCCAGGAAAGCACGGTCCCTGTTGGCCGGCCGGCCGGTAGAAATTGTCGAAGCCTCTGTGGGTGGACTTGGGGTTCTGGATCTCATCCAGGGGTACGACGC
>SESX01000097.1 GCA_004367365.1 Candidatus Acetocimmeria pyornia | reverse complement strand
TACCTCTTCTTCAGTCCAGTAAAGGCACATGTGGTTCTGAACCCATTCGAAGTAGGAAACCGTAACCCCACCTGCACTGGCCAGGACATCCGGGATCACGAAAACACCCTTCTCGTCAAGGATCTCATCAGCCCGCGGGGTGGTCGGGCCGTTCGCCGCTTCGGCCACAATCTTGGCCTGGACCCGCGGGGCAATCTCCGCGGTAATCTGGTTCTCCAGTGCAGCCGGGATCAGAATGTCACAATCAAGGGTCAGCAGTTCCTCGTTAGATATATCATCAGAACCCACAAAACCCCTGACCGTTCCCGTCTCTTCCTTATGTTCCAGCAGGCGCGTCGGATCGAGGCCGGTTGGGGAGTACGCCCCTCCGGTGGAATCGGTGACAGCGATCACTGAAGCCCCCAGGGAGTCGATGAGCCGGGCAGCAGCATTACCCGCGTTCCCGAAACCCTGAATAGCTACGGTGGCGCCCTCGAGGTCCAGGCCAATCTTCCGGGCTGCTTCGCGGATCACCACCACACACCCCCGGGCCGTAGCTTCATGCCGCCCACGCGAACCGCCCAAAAGCAAAGGTTTACCCGTAATGAGGCCAAAACTGTTCTCCTGGCGCTGGCGGCTGAATTCATCGACAATCCACGCCATGACCTGGGGGTTGGTATAAACATCAGGGGCCGGGATATCCTTTTCGGGCCCCACAATCTGGGCCACCTGTTGGATGTAACCACGGCTGAGCCGCTCCAACTCATCCTCGCTGAGGACCTTGGGGTTACACTTGACGGCACCCTTCCCCCCTCCAAAAGGAAGGCCTAGGAGAGAGCATTTGAAGGTCATCCACATGGACAGGGCCCTCACCTCGTCGGGGTTGGCATCCGGATGAAACCTGAGTCCCCCCTTGGTCGGCCCCAAGGCATCATTGTGTTGTGACCGCCACCCTTGAAATACCCTCACTGTTCCGTCGTCCATGAGAACCGGAATGGCAACCTCAAAAAACCTGAGGGGTTGCTTCAGGATTTCATAAACCCCGTGCTCCAAGCCCAGCTCCTCCACCGCCAGGGCAATCTGCTGCTGGCAAGCATGGTACGGATTGTATTCTCCAACCTCGTCTTTCACAAGGACTTGTGGTGACACAAACATTCCTCCCGTCCGCAGGATTAACACTAACCCCAGGATTTTGTTACTAGGATTAACGACGTGAGGAATCCACATTCAATCTAAATACTGCTAATTCTCCCTCTCATTCTCCCTCCACCGGACGGCCTCCGTAATTCCGGCTTCAACAGCTTTCAGGTTAAGCTCCTGGGTACCCCTGGGCACCCGGTCAGATACAGCCGACTTCAAGGAATCAATGGAGACCACACCAGTTGTTGCCACAATGAAGCCCAGGGCCACCATGTTGGCCACTACCCTGTTGCCGAGCCTCTCCTGGGCCAGGTTTGTAATCTCCGGCCGGTACACCCGGGCCTGAACGGCGGGGAGTTTCACCACCATCCTTCCGTCCACAACCAGAATTCCATCCCTCTGCAGGTCAGCAGCGTACCTGTCACAGGCTTCCTGGGTCATGGCCAACAGGATGTCGGGATAGATGACCTTGGGGTAATCGATATCAAGGTCTGAAAGAACGACCTCTGATTTGCTGGCTCCGCCTCGGGCTTCCGGTCCATACGATTGAGTTTGAACAGCATTCAAACCGTCTCTCACCGCAGCTTCGGCAAGAATGATCCCGGCCAAGACCAGCCCCTGACCCCCAGACCCCGAGAGCCTGATCTCTATTCGTTTCATTGAACCAGGTCTCCCTCTCGAGCCTTTTGCCGGACCTGTTCCCTAATCCTGGCGTATTCCTCAGTGTATTCCGGTGCCTCCGAACGGTATAGTTCCCCGATCAAAATCTTGTCACGCAGGTCCTCGGGGTCCATGCGGGTAGCAGCACGGACGTTAACTGCGTGCTCTTTTTGCCAGAGAAGCATATCTACAGCGTTGTGCAGCTGGTTGCGCCGCCCAAAGTAGGTCGGACACTGGGAAAGGGCTTCAACAAAGGAAAACCCTTTATGCTTCAAAGCTTTCTCTATCAGGCCGGTCAAAGACCTGACATGATAAGCCGTTCCCCGGGCAACATAGGTCCCTCCAGCCGCCCTCACCAGTTCGCAAAGGTCAAAGGGACGGTCAATACTCCCGTACGGGGTGGTGGTGGCCCAGCTTCCCGTTGGGGAAACGGGTGAGAATTGTCCGCTGGTCATCCCGTAGATATTATTGTTGAAGCAAATGGTGGTGATGTTAATGTTACGCCGGGCAGCATGGATGAGGTGGTTACCTCCAATGGCAGCGAGGTCACCGTCACCAGCAAGGACGATGACGTTCAGTTTCGGGTTCGCCAGCTTGACCCCGGTTGCAAAAGCCAGGGCCCTGCCATGGGTAGTATGGAGTGTATCAAAATCCAGGTAACCCGTGACCCGCGATGAACAGCCGATGCCCGAGACAATAATGGTCTCGTCCTGGTCCCACCCCAACCGGTCGAAGGCGCGCAAGAAAGCCCCCATGATGATACCGTGCCCACAACCAGGACACCAGAGGTGAGGCATCATCCCGGTCCGTAGGTACCCCAATAAGCCTGGTTTTCCACCCGTCTCTTCCCAGCCGGTTTCTCCCCTAGATACCTGCCTCGTCAAGGTCGGCATCAGTAAACCTCCTTAATGGCCGTCAAAACCTCAACCGGGGTTATCAGTTCACCATCGACCCGGGAAACCAAGTCCACCTTCGCCATTCCCTGAACAGCCCTCTCCACCTCCCTGAAAACCTGCCCCATGTTCATTTCCGTAACAATCAGCCCCTCAACCCGGGCAGCCAGTTTCCTCACCCTGGGCGCAGGGAAGGGCCATATAATCTTGGGCCTGAAGAGACCGACCCGGTAGCCTTCCTCACGGGCCAGGCGCACGGCCCGTGCCGCTGAACGGGCCACCGAGCCGTAAGCTACCACTACCACCTTTGCATCCTCTGTCTGCACTTCGTCCACCATCGTCAGTTCCTCTACCCGGCCTTCAATCTTTCTGACCAGGCGCCGGATCAACTGGTCTGCCAGGCGCGGGTTGCCCGTTGCCGGGTAGCCCATGGCATCGTGGTAAAGACCGGTCACGTGAAACCGGTAACCTTCACCAAAAACAGCCATCGGGGGCACCCCATCTTCCTCCTCTACATCGTACGGATAATACTCGCCAGGCTTGACCGCCGGTTTCCTGCGGTCCACAATCTCGAGGTCCTCGGGACCGGGTAGTTCAACCCTTTCCCGCATGTGGGCGATGACCTCGTCCATCAACAAGATCACCGGCACCCGGTATTTTTCCGCCAGGTTGAAGGCTTCCACCGTCAGGGTGAAGGCCTCCAGGACCGAAAAAGGTGTCAGGGCGATTACCGGGTGATCCCCGTGGGTCCCCCATCTCGCCTGCATCACATCCCCCTGGGCCGGGGAGGTGGGCATACCCGTACTTGGTCCTTTCCGCTGGACGTTGACGATCACACATGGAACCTCGGTAAATGCGGCAAAACCAATATTCTCCTGTTTCAGGGAGAAGCCCGGCCCGCTGGTCGCCGTCATCGCTTTCACCCCGGTGAGGGAGGCCCCGATGACCGCTGCCATGCTGGAAATTTCATCCTCCATCTGGACAAAGGTACCCCCTACCCGGGGTAGTCGTTCGGCCAGAATCTCGGCTATTTCCGTGGAAGGGGTGATGGGGTAACCAGCGAAAAACCTCATTCCGGCCGCCAGTGCCCCTTCGGTACAGGCTTCATTCCCCTGGATGAACCTCGTTCTCGTGTTTACCCGCGCCACTTTCTCACTCACCTTCCAGTTTCAGGGCCAGGTCTGGACACCGTAGTTCACACAGTTCACACCAGACGCAGGACTCCGGTCTTTTAACCACAGGATTTCCCAGGGTATCGGTTGTGAAAACCTTCTTCGGGCACAGCTCCACGCAGATCCCACATCTTTTACACCACCGGCGGTTAATAAAGATCCCCGGAACCTTGCCCTGCTTCTTCTTCACCTGGGCCAAAACTTAATCCCTCCACATCCAGCCGGGTGGACCGGTAAAGACCCCTGACATTAATGGGCAGCTGTCTCCCGGCGTTCTAGCAACACCGACTCCAGCATGTTAATGGAACCGGTATCAGGCCGGTAAATAAACTCGATAACCTCCATATCCCGTGGAAGGAGCCGCTCCACTTCTTTTTTGCGTCCCGGTGAGGTAATTACCGCGTAAAGACCATCAAGGAAACGCCGCAGCCGCTCCGGTTTCCGTTCGGTAAAGACAGCAATCTCCAGTTCGTTGATACCAGCGTTAGCCATTGACTTCTTAACTCGTTCACTGAAGGCCTCCGAACGGCAGACCAGGCCAACCCTCTTGCCCTTCGGCAGACGGGCGATTTTAACCATGGTGTCAAGCTGAGGGTCAAGGGCGATGCCTAACACTTCCTTTTTAGGATCTTCGATCAAATCCCGAACCTCCCGCAGGTGAAAAAAGGTTGTCACCACCAGGTCCGTTTCGCGCAGCTGCTCGTTAACCTCTTCAGTGTGGTCCCGCAGGTCACTGAGGAGAATGGGCACCATGGTCACCCCAGCCCCGAGACCGAGTTCTTTGGCGAAATAGTCCAGCTGCTCCCTGTTGCATTCGATGAAGGCCACTTTGATGTGGTGGAGAAGTTCCTTTTTCTCTTCTGAGCGGGACTTAACCAGGGCCACGAATTCATCCAGGCTAAAGCCCAAGTTCAGGCTCTCGTCGATGGCAAGATCGATGAGTTCCATGAGCCGCTCCCTCCTGTTCTCGGCCTGAATGGAAAAATCCGTTTCAGCCACAAAGGTCCCGCGCCCCTGGTGGGATTCTAAGACACCTTCAACTTCCAACTCCTTGTAAGCCGTGCTGACGGTATTACGGCTCACACCCAGTGTCTTGGCCAGCTCGCGCTCGGTGGGCAGTTTCTTCCCTTTCTCCCAAATACCCATCCTGATGAACCTTTCAATCTGTCGTTTAACCTGCAAATAGAGAGGAACACCGTTCCGACGGTGGATTTCAAGCTGCATTGGCAATCACCCCCAACTTGAATTCTCGAAGCAACGCCGTGTTCATCCTGTTTATGTCGAAAGAGCAAATCTATATGTTTGGTTCCCAAAATCAGTTCCTCTCATCCCGTTGGCTATCCCGTACATCCACCTTCATTGGCACCTTTTTATTGATCCAATCCGGCCGCCTGGAGGCCCCAACCTTGACTTCATTGGACTCTTGCGAATCGGCCAATTAAGGGCCAAAATATACTGGATCAGGAACAGTTACCACTGCAAGGTACACATAAAAGCGTTGTATCTTATGGATCCACTCTGCTTCTACAATATTTATTTTAGCAGAAATGGATCCTTTTTGAAAGGGAAAAT
Organism: Candidatus Acetocimmeria pyornia; assembly: GCA_004367365.1. Taxonomy (GTDB): domain Bacteria; phylum Bacillota; class Sulfobacillia; order UBA3575; family UBA3575; genus Acetocimmeria; species Acetocimmeria pyornia. The sequence continues at coordinate 4,287 of SESX01000097.1, read as the reverse complement.
TTCTTGGATTGGCTTGCTTGTAAGGGCCAAGTTATGTATAGCATCCTCCATATTGGCTTCTTTATCTAAGCCAATAGATCGCCAAATAGGGCTCTTTTGGTTCGGTTCTAGTTTATTCACGCTCGTGAAAAACCAGCTTCGACCTTGTTTTTCCGTTCTTATGTATCCATCAACTACACCCCCCTCCCCCCCAAAAAAAACACAAAAAAACAGGCCTGAAAAGGAATTCGAGGCCTGCAAAAAAATCAAGTTCTCCTCCCCTGCTTACGTTGCGGCAGTAAGAACTATAGTTGAGCTATAAAGGTTGGTTTATTCCTCCTCTTCGTTCTTGTCTTCCTCGCTCAGCACGTACCCGATCCCGTTCTTGACCATCTTAACTGTAACATCATCAGCAATCTGAAGACGCAGGGTATTATCGTCCCTCAGTTTCACTATCGTTCCGTAAAGGCCGCCCCTGGTCACAACCCGGTCGCCCACTTTGAGGTTATCGATCATCTGTTGCCATTTTTTCTGCCGCACCTGCTGCGGCCTGATCATGAAAAACCACATGACGGCAAATATGGCGATAATCCAGATGATTCCGCCGATATTCATCTTCGTTAAAACCCCTTTCCTGGTGAAGATTTTGGTAACAGACTCCTGCCTCTAATTCGACACCAGTTGAACAATCCCTCTCTTATTTTGGGTAATTTTCCGTACCATAATACCGCCGGTAGAACTCGCGCCGGAAAGATTCCAGGCAGTCCATCCTGATGGCCTCCCTGATTTTTTTCATAAGTTCAAAAAGGAAATACAGGTTGTGAATGGTCACGAGCCTCGGCCCCAAAATCTCCCTGGCCTTGAACAGGTGCCGCAGGTACGCCCGGGAAAAATTGCTGCAGGTATAACACCGACATTCCGAATCCAGGGGAGCGAAGTCCCGGGCAAAGGCAGCGTTTCTGACCACCACTTTCCCCTGCCACGTCAAGGCCGTGCCGTTCCTGGCCACCCGGGTCGGAAAAACACAGTCAAACATGTCGATCCCCCTCAGGACCCCCTCGATGAGGTGGTCAGGGGTACCTACCCCCATCAGGTACCTGGGCTGGTCTTTTGGCAGCACCGGCACGGTTTCTTCCAGCACCTGGTACATGAGTTCGGCCGGTTCTCCAACACTCAACCCACCTACGGCGTACCCATCAAAGCCGACACCTACCAGGTCCTGGGCGTTCTTGACCCGGAGGTCCAGGTACACCCCACCCTGGACAATACCGAACAGGGCCTGGTCTTCCCTTGACTTAGCCTCCCGGCACCTTTGCGCCCACCGGATGGTTCGTTCCGCAGCAGCCTGGACGTACTCCCGTTCACAGGGGTAGGGAACACACTCGTCCAGGGGCATGATAATATCGGCACCAAGTGCCTCCTGGGTCTCGACCACCTTTTCCGGGGTTAAGAAATGGGTTGACCCATCTAGGTGGGATCGAAAGGTTACCCCGTCCTCCACAATGTCCCGTAAAGGGGATAGGCTGAAAACCTGGTAACCTCCACTGTCAGTGAGAATCGAGCCAGGCCAGTTCATGAACCGGTGCAGGCCTCCAGCCTCACGGATCACCTCGGGCCCCGGCCGAAGGTAGAGGTGGTACATGTTGGCCAGGATGAGCCTGAAACCGATGTCGGTAAGCTCATCAGGAGTCACCGCCTTGACAGTCCCCTGTGTCCCCACGGGCATGAAAACAGGGGTGGATACCTCCCCGTGTGACGTGACTAATTTCCCCAGGCGTGCACGTGTGTCCCGACTGGTTTTCTCCAGGCAAAAAATTAAACCCATCAGTTGTTCCCTTTCTCAGAACCCTGGTCCGAAAATGTTTCCACCCTGGATTTTCATCCTTTGGGGTGCCGCCGGTTTATGGGCAGCATGGATGGCCACTACGACAATGCCACTATCCGCCTCGCCCGGGTTGCTCCTCCACTCGCCTTTCATATTCCTCGCCCCTCCGGGGCTGCAGCCGGAGCGTTTGGCTCCTGGGCAACCCGGGCGTGCAACTCACGATCCTACCGGATCAAGGGGCCGCCAAATACAGCTTCGAATTTTCATGCTTCGTGGTGCCGGCGCTTCTGAGGGCGGCATGGAGCACTTCTACGAAAATGCTCCAACAGCGCCGGCCTTCCTGCGCGGCGTCATGCTCACCGTATAGTTGTCATGAACCTCGGCGGCTCCGGGCCGCAGCCACAAACCCGCCCTCCGGGCTCAGGCAGGTGGCTCCGGCTGGTCCTTGGCCGCCTGCGGTTCTTGAACTCGTTTCCTGGCCGCCGCCCAGGAAGCCCGCGCCTACTCTTTGGTTGGGACCCCTATACAGACTGCAACAACCGGCTTGTTCCTGATTTTCATGCTTTGTAGTGCCGCAGGCAGGACACGACCGCCGACCGGAAGTCCCGGTTCTGGCACGTGCACTTCAGAGGATGAGCATCGCATCACCAAAACTGTAAAATCGATATCCCTCTCTCACGGCCTCCTGGTAGGCGGACAGAACTTGTCCTCGACCGGCAAAAGCACAAACCAGCATTAACAGGGTCGACCTGGGGAGGTGAAAATTGGTCACCAACGCGTCCACCACGCGGAAATGGTAGCCCGGGTAGATAAATAGGTCGGTCGACCCGTGACCAGGAACGAGTTCCCCCCCTTCCCGGCCCACTGTTTCCAATGTCCTCACCACCGTGGTGCCGACCGCCACCACCCTCTTGTTTTCCTTCCGGGTGAGGTTAATGAGGTCACAGGCTTCCTGGTCCAGGGAGTAAAACTCTTCGTGCATCCGGTGGTCTTCCACCTTCTCCACCTGGACCGGCCGGAAGGTACCCAGGCCCACATGGAGGGTAACCCGCGCCATCCGCACCCCGCGTGCCTGAAGCTGACGCAACAGGCGCCTGGTAAAATGAAGCCCAGCTGTTGGTGCCGCCACCGACTTCTCCTTCTGGGCATCGGCATAAACCGTCTGGTAGCGCTCAGCATCCTGGAGAGGTTTCTTGATGTACGGGGGGAGAGGGACCTCACCGTAACCCTTAAGAGCTTCATCCAGATTGCCCAAACCATCACTGGGACAGGTGAACCGTACCATCCTCCCACCGTAGTCGGTCCGCTCCAGTACCTCGGCCTTCAGTTCACCGCCGCCGAAAATGATCGTCGTCCCCACCCGGGCCCGGCGCCCTGGTCGAACCAGGACCTCCCAGATCCCCTCTTCAACGGGGCGTAGAAGGAAAACCTCCACACGGCCCCCGGTATCCTGGTGCCGGCCGAAGAGCCGGGCCCGCATCACCCTGGTGTCGTTGAGAACCAGACAATCCCCGGGGTCCAGGTACGAGACAATCTCCCGAAAAACCCGGTGTTCCGTCCGTCCTGAAGACCGGTCCAGGACCAGGAGGCGGGAAGCATCCCGGGGGTTGATCGGTTCCTGGGCTATGTACCCGTCTGGAAGGTGGTAGTCGAATTCCTCAACCCTCATGACCCTTCTCCTTACTAACCCTCCTCATACCACCTGGCGAGAACGGCATCCTGGTAGTAATATTCCAGGATCTCCCTGTAGTTATGCCCGTTCCTTGCCAGGGCCCGTGCCCCCCACTGGGACATTCCCAGGCCGTGACCCCAACCACGCCCAACCAGCTCGAACCGCTTCGGGAGCCACCAGTGGCCAACGGCGACAGGGTTGGTAGTTTTCCGCAGACCTCCCCTGGCTCCCAAGACCCAGGAGGATGCCAACCGGGCCTGGCCCGTCCGGTTTCCGGCCCCCACGGTTGACACTTCCTGGACCGGGTTGAGGGCACGTGTGAAATCACGGTCCTCACTTTCCAGTTCACGGATGTCAAAGAGGGTGCTTTTCAAGTTGAAAAGCCATCGGAAGGTGTCTGCATCCATGTTAATCCTCCCCCTGCTCCCCTCGAGAACGACACTGACCAGGCGCCCGGACACACCCCTTGGCCCCTCGGTCAACCCGTAGAATTCACCTGTGTCATATCCAGCCTCCCGGAGGGCACGCCCGAGATCCGGAAGTTCAAAGGAGACTTTCCACCTGTAGTGGGGTGACTCCTGGTCGTAATCGGGGACCCCCCGCAGGTAGGGTAAAGGCCAGGTCCACACGTTCTCGGCATTCTCAGTGTGTCCACCGGAAGAGGAATGAAAAACTGCGTTAATCAAGCGGCCCTGGTAGGTCAGCACCTCTCCCCGCGTACTATCAACCAGCTCGTTAACCCGCTGGCTTTCAGCGGCGACACCACCATAAACCTGTGAGTTGCGGTCCGCGGAAATATCAAAGCCCCTAC
>SESX01000096.1 GCA_004367365.1 Candidatus Acetocimmeria pyornia | reverse complement strand
TGAAGCTGCCCGCGAGGAGGGTACGGGCAATAACTACCTGGTGCAGCATTCTGCAGGTAGCGGAAAGAGCAATTCCATTGCCTGGCTTGCTCATCGCCTGGCGAGCCTCTACGACGAGCAGGATGAAAAGATTTTTGACTCGGTCATCGTGGTGACTGATCGGGTGGTACTCGACCAGCAGCTCCAGAACACTATATACCAGTTTGAGCATAAGCAGGGGGTGGTACAGAAGATCGACAGAGATTCCGCCCAGCTCGCACATGCTCTTGCTACAGGCGTTCCCATCATTGTCACTACTCTCCAGAAGTTTCCCTTCGTCACGGAGAAGATTGGGGATCTGCCGAAACGTAAGTACGCTGTGATTATCGATGAAGCCCATAGTTCCCAGGGGGGCGAGACGGCTGCCGAACTCAAAGGAGTCCTCGGGGGCGCCGCTATCAGGGAGAAAGCGCGCAAGATTGCTGAGGAGGAGGGTCTTCCCGACTACGAAGAAGAGATCCTCCGCACCATGGCCAAGCGCGGGCGGCAACCCAATATCAGCTTCTTCGCCTTTACTGCCACGCCTAAGTACAAGACCCTGGAAGTGTTTGGTCGTCCTGGGCCGGACGGCAAGCCGCAGCCTTTCCATATCTACAGTATGCGGCAGGCCATTGAAGAAGGTTTCATACTGGACGTTTTACAAAACTATACCACCTATAAGACATATTATCGGCTAGTGAAGGCTATCGAAGACGATCCGAAGGTCGACAAGCGCAAGGCGGCGCGGGCCCTGGCGCGTTTTATGAGCCTGCATCCGCACAACATAGCGCAGAAGACCGAGGTCATGGTCGAGCATTTTCGACACTTTACCATGCACAAGATTGGTGGCAGGGCAAAAGCAATGGTAGTGACGTCGTCGCGTCTCCACGCGGTCAAGTATAAGAAAGCTTTCGATAAGTATATAGCGGAGAAGGGTTACAAAGGCATCAAAACACTGGTAGCCTTTTCAGGTACAGTAATCGATCCTGACATTCCGGATGTAGAGTACACCGAAACTGGCATGAATAAAGGTATCCGGGAGAAGGAGCTCCCCGAGCGGTTTGCTACCGATGAATACCAAGTGCTGCTCGTAGCCGAAAAATATCAAACAGGCTTTGACCAGCCCCTGCTGCACACCATGTACGTCGACAAGCGGCTTTCAGGTATTCAAGCAGTACAGACGCTCTCGCGTCTAAACCGCACCCATCCCGGCAAGGAGGACACGTTCGTACTGGACTTTGTCAACGAGCCGGACGAGATTCTGGCGGCATTCCAACCGTATTATGAGCGAACCCTCATAGGCGAGCGGGCAGAGCCAAAGCAGCTTTACGAACTCCAGGCAAAACTCGATGCATACCAGGTTTACTACAAGACTGAGGTCGAGGAATTCTGCAAGTTTTTTTACAAGCCCAAGAGAAAGCAGACAGCCACCGACCACGGGCGCATGAACGCATGTATCGATCCGGCTGTGAACCGTTACAACGAGCTTGACGAAGAAACGCGCGAGGAATTCCGTAAAACACTGGTGGCCTACAGGAATCTCTACGCTTTCCTCTCGCAGATAATTCCGTTCCAGGACACCGATCTCGAAAAACTGTACTCCTATATCCGCTTTCTTATCGCAAAGCTCCCCCGAGGTAACCGCGGACCCGTGTACAACTTCGATGACGAGGTGGTGCTCAAGTACTATCGTCTTCAGAAGATCAGTGAAGGAGCCATCGTAATGGAGCCTCAGGCGGAATACACAATTGATGGGCCGACATCGGTGGGTACTGGAATGGCCCGAGGGGAGCAGATAAAGCTTTCCAAACTGATTGATATCCTCAATGAGCGGTTTGGCACCGAGTTCAAGCCTGGTGACCAGCTCTTCTTCGACTCAATTAGGGAGGACGCGGTGGCCGATTCCGACCTCCGGCAAGCTGCTCTGGCCAATACCATGGAGAACTTCGGTTACGTTTTTTTGAAGGCCTTAGAGGGGCTTTTCATCGACCGGATGGAGCAGAACGAGGAGATTACAGCGAAGTTCCTAAATGATAAGGAATTCCAACGTACTGTGGGGCAGCACCTTTTGAAGGAAGTGTACGAACAGATCCGAGCCGAGCTCGCCAAGGATGAGGTTCAACGTGTCTCATCTTAATTGACAATTGACGCTCCCATTACGGCTGAGTTGTCAGAGGGTGTAATATCATCCTTACGGAAGATATTACAAAACCCGCTAAGCCTTGTGTCTAGCGGGTTAAAAGCCTGGTCGGGCTGACTGGATTTGAACCAGCGACCTCTTGAACCCCATTCAAGCGCGCTACCAAACTGCGCCACAGCCCGACCAAAAACATTTTCGTTTTCGTTTCAATCCTTTACGGATGCATTTGATATTATAGCATACTCATCTTGGCCTTGCAATACGGGTGACCATGAGGCTTAATGTAAAGTACCTGCATGTCTTTCCACCTTGCTTGTGTCAAAACCTCAGGACAAAAGAATATTTTACTTGGAAGGAGTTCAGGGGGTACGTGGAATGACAGCATAAGCACCAGGCCGTAGACGGTATACCATGCTTGAGGAGGGTTACAGTGGGCAAGGTTATCAGGTCCTCGTCGTTTTGGGAGCAAAGTTGTAAGAAGATTAAAAAGAATGTATAATAACAGCAAATCCCACAGTGGGTCAGGTCTAACCACGAGATCAGCTGATTGTGCTATTGCTGTTTCTGAACACATACGAGAAAGCGGACAGGGATGCAGGGGAAAAAGAAGGTCCTTGGCAGGAAGGGCAGAAGATGTGAGTTTGCGAGAACGCACATTAAATCAAAGGAGGTAAGGTGAAATGTCTAGGTCAATAGTGCATTCCACGGACATGGCTTGGGTGCTTGATCCCGCAGAACCTTTTGCCGGGACGGTGAAGGACGGCGGGACCATTGTGGCCAGGGTGAGTCCAGGCTGTTGGGGCGCCATGATTACTCCCGACTACCCGAGCGGGCACGAGGTGACGCGGCCCATTGCTGTGGAAGGGGCCAAGGTGGGTGATGCCATCGTGCTGAAGATCCGGAAGATCACGGTTCTATCGTTGGCAACCACCTCCGGGACTGACGTGCCCCGGGAAGGCCACTATGTGGGGGATCCTTTCGTGGCCAAGCGCTGCCCGAAGTGCGGAAAGATTAACCCGGTTACTTACGTTGAGGGAGTGGGCCCCAGCGCCATTCGGTGCAAGGAGTGTGGCACCCCGGTGAACCCCTTTGAACTCGAAAACACCTACACCGTCCTTTTCGACGAGGAGCGCCAGGTGGGTGTAACCGTACCGTCTGCTGTGGCCGCCGAGATTGCTAAGGAAGCAGACCATTTCAGCGCCCTGCCGCCGGAGTCTAGGCAATACTCGGTCAACCTGATTGCCCGGGGCGACCTCCCCGGCCTCATTGCTCCCCTGAGGCCGATGGTTGGCAATGTCGGGACCTGCCCGGCGGTGCGCATGCCTGCCTCGCACAATGCCGGCGACTTCGGCAGTTTCCTGGTCGGTGCACCCCATGACTACGCCCTGGTGGAAGAAGAGCTTTCAAAGCGTACGGACGGGCACTTGGATGTCAACGAGGTGGTAGAGGGCGCCGTGCTCATCGTGCCGGTCAAGGTAGACGGTGGCGGAATCTATGTCGGTGACGTCCACGCCATGATGGGCGACGGCGAGATCGCCGGCCACACCACCGACGTCTCCGCCGAGGTGGTCATCGACGTCAAGGTTCTGAAGGGCCTTAACCTGGATGGACCGATCCTCTTGCCGGTGCCGGAAGACCTGCCCAAGATTGCCCGCCCCCACACCCCAGGTATCCTAGAGCGCGCTCGGCGAACAGCTGCCCAATACGGCTTTGCGCTCGAGGAAGAAGCGTTGCCCATCCAGGTGATAGGTTCCGGTAAAGACCTTAACGCAGCTACCGCCAACGGCCTGGAGCGCATGTCCAAGTTAACGGGGTTACCCTTGCCGGAGGTGCGCAACAGGTGTACAATAACCGGGCAGGTGGACATCGGCCGGTTGCCAGGCGTCGTACAGATAACTATGCTGGTGCCCAAGTTGATCCTTGAGCGTTTAGAGCTGTGGAACATGGTGACTGAGCATTATCATCAGGAATAGGTTTTTTGTAGGGGAAAGGGCCTTACTTTGGAGCCGGTCCAGGGCCCGACCCTGTTCAACAACGGTTACGGTGGCCACGACATCCAGGGCATAGGTGATTAGCATGTGACGTGGATTCACAACGTCATGAACATGGATGTGGTCATGTACATTTCTTCCTCGATAAAGGGGAGTAGGTTCCAGGGTAGAGTCAACATATTGGGCGACCTGGCTCTAGCGGCCAGCGAAAGCCAAACGAGACCTTTATTGCTTCTCAGTATGGGCAATAAAGGTCTTTTTATTGGTGATTTCGGTAGTACCCTGGTTTCATCAGTTCCACATTGTTTTTGGTCGTCGTCGCCTGTAGGGCCTTGATCCCTTATATGAAAACCTGAGTATCAAGTAAAGTCAGCTCGGCATAAATGATGGTAGAGGTTTGCTGCTGGTTTGATAGGAGGTCGCATTCCGAACGAATGTTTTCATTCTCATTGTTTTTCTTGGGTTGGCAAGGGGTTCCTGGTGCAAATTGGTACTCAGGCTGCTATAGGATTGCCAATATTTCCTGGTGCGTCAAAAAAAACCAGGAATAATAGAGGAAAAATAACCCATTCCTGGAATTGAAATATTGTTAACTGTAAGATATTTAACAACATACGTGTGGAACTTGGAACGGCCGCGCAGCTTTCAAACCGGTGGTAATGAGGGGAAAGTCCCAGCCGCAGTCAGCCTTCGGCGGCAGCAGGGCGCAATTTTGAACCGACTTTGGCTTCTGCTGACCCTACCTCTGAGTTGGGTCCGTTTCTTGGAAGACCGAGGGTGGTAGAGAAACAGCCGGATAAAGTTCTGTCCCAGTGGTGAAGTGGTGGTCGAGATGCCAGAAAAAGGGTTGGTTCTGAAACCCCGTGGGCTGGTGGGCCGTGAGGACGAATTAAGTCAGTTAGCTCAGTGGTTTGACGACCGGAGTGAGCTCCCGGTAATGTCAGTCTACGGGCCTGTAGGGACAGGGAAAACAGCCTTGGCGGCCTCTTTTGCGGACTCCCTTGTCGACAAAGGGTTTGACGTTAAGATAGAGTATTTTTCAGCTGCCCAGAAAACCGTTGATCAAGTCGTAGAGCACCTGGGCGGCTTGTTAGTTGGCTCAATAAATGAGGTTTATCCCAACGAAAATCCGTCCCGGGCGTCTCGGCAGCTTGTCATTCTGGACGGGTGTGACCTTGCTCATGGTCTCGACTGGTTCTTGACCAACAACCTCCTACCATCTATCCATCCCGCTTTAAAAGTGCTCCTGTTGACTCGAAAACCCTTTTCTGTAGAGGTGGTTCTTGACCCTTTATGGAGGGATTTGAGTACCTCCCTGTACCTGGGTGACCTTAGCCGACAAGATACCGAACGCTTGTTGAGTGACCAGGGTGTGAGTGATCCGGAATTGATGAAAGCCTGCTGGGAGGTGTCCCGCGGGAGACCTCTCATACTCCATGTTCTAAGTAAGAACCTTCACCTCTTATCCTCTTCTAAGGGTATTCCCGGCCCCGTTATTCACAATGTTTACCAGGAACTAATCCAGCGCATTGCCTGTGAAATAACCGGCGGCCGCGAGCGCTTTTTGGAAGCCGCGGCCCTTTCGTGGGTTTTTGACTGGGAGTTGTTGGAGAAAGTAACCGGGCCACTTGCCTTAGACGAGTTTACGCGCCTTATTGGGGCTTCCTTTGTCCACCGTGCCACCGGTGGTTACCGGCTGGATCCCGTTGTTCGGGAAGTGGTAACCAGACATCTTGTCCTTAACCCCCAACGGATGGAGAAGCTTCAGGAGAATCTTTCGGCCATCAATCGGAATAGGCTTGATTTTAGAAAGCCGGCACCGACCACCATCATGAATGTATTGTACACCGGAGGCAGAAGCTGCCTCAGGAAGGTACTGTTTATGGAACCAAGCCGGCCGTTTGAGGTACTGAGAGAAAGGCCTGAACAGGAACCAACCGAAAAGACGCTGATCAAAGTTATTCAGGGTAATTCTTGTCTGTCGTACTTGAGAGGACTGGTACTGTACGGTAAGTCGGCCAAACCCGGCCAGGGCTTCTCCCCGAAGGCTTCCAGCCTCCTGGAGCATCTTTCCCGACCCTGCCTGTGGATCACCGACTGGTCGGTCGATGATAGTACCGAGCCCACCTCGGCCCAAGGGATTCTTCTTCGGGAGCTGATCCACTGGGCCTGCCGGGGCTACAGCCTGGTGGTGTCTGAACCCCCGCCTGCCGCGGGTGAGTTACTAAAGCTCCTCGGGTTCTGCCGTTTTCAGACTGGTTTGGCCCTGTCGGAAAAAGACTCGACCGTTTACTGGTTGGACACACCCAATGAGGGGTTGGACCACTGGGTGGACCGTATCCTCAACAGCCAAAACACCCAAACCTACCGTCAACCCATCCGGGCCCGGGAGATACAGGGATTGGTCAAAGAAGCCTTCTACGTTATGAACGACAGGCCGAAATTCCGTGCCCAGCCTCTGGTAACCTTTGTCCGGGATTACTTTATGAAAGATCGGAATGCAGTGGCGGTGGAGGCAGAAACCGAAAATGGTCTGCGCTGGGCTTTGAAACAACTGAGAACCTACCACTCCCAGAATATGTTCTTACTCAGGGCCGTCAGGCTCGGGTGTTCATTATCCAGGAAGGAATTGGCCAGGTCATTTAATCTTTCTGAAAGGACTTTTTACCGAAAGCTGGATAAGGCATTTTACCAACTATCCTTGTGGTTTTTGGGGTATTTCGAAAAGAGAAAGGAGGCCCCCTTTGGCTGAAAGAAAGCAAGGGTACCCCACCATCCTTGAAGCCAAGAAAAGGACTTTGGTGGGGAGGGAACAAGAGCTTGAGCTGTTAAGGAATACCCTCTGCACAGAAGGACCGTTTCCACTGGTCAGTGTGGTGGGAGACGCAGGCTTAGGCAAAACTACACTGCTTCAGGCCCTGGTTGCTTTGGCCCGGGAAGAAGGGTGGCAGCCAATATGGCTTGACTGCCGGGATGTGGAACCAACTGCCGAAAACCTGGCAGGTATCTTCCGCAGGTTGTACGCAGTAAGGGGGAGTCTTGCCCAGATTTGTTCCGCCTTAACCAAACTTAACCCGCGCCCGCTACTGGTCCTGGACAGTTTTGAACATACCGGTCCAGAAGGGACGAAAACCCTTGGTACCATCCAGAATCTCTTGACCCCGAGCTTACCGGTTTATGTGGCCAGCCGCAGCCCGCTGGTACTTCCCGGCAACAAGTCGTTTCTTATTAAGCTTAAACCCTTTAACCTGAAGCTCGTTGAGAGGTTCTTGATCGAGCACGGTATACCCCGTAAACTGAGCAAGTGGGTCTTTGATGTTACCCATGGCAATCCTTTGCTGTTAACCTTATTCAGTTGGTACTACACCGAGCATCCCTCGGAGGATTATCAAAAGCTCCAACCAATTGATTTCGAATTTGACTTCATCACCAGGATCATTTCCGAGGTAAGTGACCCCTCCACTTTATCCCTTATCGAGGCTGGTTGTTTGGTCTCCTCCCTGACCCCTGACCTGGCGGAAGCCATGTTAGGGCGGGTGGTGGAAAAAGAAGAATTTAGACGATTAGCCGACTTGTCATTTGTATCCACCAGCGATGGAGAAGTTTGCCTTCACGAGCTTGTCGCCGGCTCAGTGGCGGGCTTTATGAAAAGGGATAACCCAGATAAGTATTACGGCTATAAGAGGTCGGCCTTCCAGTACTACACCAACCTGGCCCGGGCGGCCACCGGGGAAGAAGCCTTCCAACTCTTGCTGAAAAGAGTGTTCTTGTGTGAGAATGAGGTTGCGCGCCTGGTAATCTTTGCCAGTGCTGACCCTGGAGTTCCACCCCTTGAGGACGCCACCCCTGTGGACCTTGAGAGAATACCGGAGTTCTGGCTTCATAGTACCGGCGCCCTGCTGAATTATACCCGGGATGAGTTAAAGGCCGGGCTTGAGGACACCTACAAGCTCATCGGGCTCGGGCCCTCTTATTTCCGGGTCCTTCGGGACGAGAACGGTGAATTGAAAGGCTACCACACCATCCTGCCCGCCTTTTCCGAGACCTTGCCGTACCTTCTGACTTCACCGGCCATGTCAGCTTACTTCAATAACCTACCGCAAAGGGAACTGGAAGCTTTACGGGCTGCTTCGCGAGATGAGACGGATACCTATGCCATCCGCCATGTAGTTTTCCGGGACCCTTCAGAAACCGAGGCCCGGGGTTTGATCTTGCAGGATGCCCTCAGGGCTTTTGCCGGGGGACGGAGACTGGTCACCTCGGTTCCCACGCCGACCTTGGTGATACTGGTTGAAAGCATGGGGTTTCACCGGGTCGAGGGGATCTTCGATGTTACTTTCCCCGAGCCGGCTGCGGTTGTGGAGCTTGACCTCCGGGCGGAGGATATCAACATGTGGCTTGAGCGCATCAGCCTGATTCCCGATCTTCCTCCATGGGTAAAGACGGTAGCTGAAATGGGACCCGAGGAATGGTTCCTCAAGATAAAGAGCGCCCTTGAGCAAACGGGCGACCTGGGTAGCTTGGGCCGGCACCCTTTGGCTCCCCTAGGAGCTGACTTACTTGAGTTCCACTGGGGGAGTCGGGTTGGTAAGACCCCGAGAGACCTTGGCAAAGCTTTCGCTGAAGTACTGCTTAAGCTCACCGAGGATTTGGCAGTCCGGCCTGCTGATAACCCCCGGCGAGGTCCTTCCGACTCCTTCTTGGGACAGGTTTTGCTGACCACCTACTTCGAGGCAGCCAGGAGTAGAAAAGAGGCGGCCGAGGAGTTAAACCTGGCGGACACCACCTACTACAGGTACTTGAAGAAAGCGCAGCTCAAATTGGTGGAAGCTTTCCGGGCCAAAGCAGGGCAGCTTGTGGCCTCAATCAAGAGATAGCTGCGGTTTTCACGACCTTCGGGTCTTCCTTGTCTTCCCAAGAACCATCCTCCCTTTCTGCAACTGCCTCAGGATGAGGCGCTGGTTTCCACCCTCAGCGGGCAAATGCCTGCCGGCAGTCCTCTCCCTCCTACCTACGTATTTCCTATTCCGAGTGAGGACGTATCCTAATAGGTCCGGCCTTATGAACTGCTCCTCCCTCACGGAATGAGCTTCTCACTTCATCGACCTGCAGCTCTTCAGACGAGCATGAGTTTGGGCGGTCCCCGCCCTCACGGACGGGGACTTCACGGCGGGTCAGTTAAAATGAGAGAATCTCCGGGTTAAGGCGGAAGTGGTAGTGAAAATGGCAGTAGAATTCTGTACGATTTGAATGATAAATGTAAGCGCCTAGACCCGACAGTGTTTTCAAATCTGATAAAACTCCGGGAGGTTGGTTGTAGTGTGGAGGAGAAGACTCGTTGGCCTGTTTGTTTTAGTGTTGGTGTTGCAACTAACCATGATGGTCCCCCTAGGACTATCAACCGCGGTTGAAGCTTACACTTTTTATACCCCGAAGGTTCAGGAGCCGCTTCAATTGTACCCGGCGGCTCCTTCAGAACTCAAGGTTACCGGTACCACCGACAGTTCGGTAACCCTGTCCTGGACACATAGCGGGTCAGCCACCGGGTTCAATATTT
>SESX01000095.1 GCA_004367365.1 Candidatus Acetocimmeria pyornia | reverse complement strand
GGGTCTTCTTACTCTACCCCCGCTTGTCACGCTGTTCAGTTCTCAAGGTGCAGGTTGCTTGGTTAATTTCTTTTCCTGCTTGCGAGATTATATGTTAGCATATCAGATTCTTCGTGTCAATATCCTGTGAACTAACTTTCAGGTTTTCTCAACTCACCCATCCAAGAAAGCTTTCACTTCTAGCAGGCTTTTAGATATCCCGCTTGCTCAGCTTCCAACCAGTCTTTTGTTAAGACGCGAAGAGTAGGATAGCATGGATTATGGGCAAATTCAATGGGCAAATACTGGTGCATCTGGTTATAATTTAACATTACTACGTCATTTCTCCCTTTCCCAAAACCATTAACGGGGACGCATCAACGGGAAGAGGATGACATCACGAACGGACGCTGAATTAGTAAACAGCATCACAAGCCTGTCGATCCCAATCCCCAGCCCTCCCGTCGGCGGCATTCCGTATTCAAGGGCCCTGATATAATCCTCGTCCATCATGTGGGCCTCTTCGTTACCCTTCTGCCGTTCCGCCAACTGTCGTAGGAAGCGCTCCTTCTGGTCAATGGGGTCGTTTAGTTCAGAGAAGGCATTACCAATCTCGCGCCCGGCGATAAAGGGTTCAAACCGGTAAGCAAGCTCAGGATTATCCTTTTTCTTCTTGGCCAGGGGCGAAACCTCTGTCGGATGATCGATCAGAAATGTCGGTTGAACCAGCCTGGGTTCGACAAACTCCTCAACCAAATCGTCAATGACCATACCCTTGGTGGCCGTTTCGGGAATATCCAGACCCAGTTCTCGACCCACCTTTCGAGCCACTTCGTCCGACTTGATCGTCTCCAGGTCAACACCGGTATACTCTTTTAAGGCCTCAACCATGGAAACACGCGGCCAGGGTGGTGTCAAGTCTATTTCCTCGCCCTGGTAGTTAATCTTGGCTGTTCCCAGGACCTCTTCCGCGATGTGCAGGATCATGTCTTCCGTTAAAGCCATCATATCCTCGTAATCAGCATAGGCCTGGTACAATTCCATCATGGTGAATTCAGGGTTGTGTTTCGTTGAGATCCCTTCATTGCGAAATACCCGGCCGATTTCGTAGACCTTCTCCAGGCCGCCAACAATAAGTCGTTTCAAATAAAGTTCGGTGGCAATCCGTAAATAAAGATCAATATCCAGGGCATTATGGTGGGTAATAAAGGGTCGTGCCGCCGCTCCCCCTGCGATGATGCTCATCGCCGGGGTTTCCACCTCCAGAAAACCGAGGTTGTCCAGGTATTTGCGCATCGAACTGACGATCCGGCTGCGTAGGATAAAGGTTTCTTTAACTTCGGGGTTAACAATCAGGTCCACGTAGCGGTGACGGTACCTTAATTCCACGTCCTTGAGGCCGTGCCATTTTTCCGGCAGGGGGCGCAGTGATTTGCACAGGACCTCAAAACCCTCAGCCCCCACCGACACCTCGCCTCTCCTGGTGCGAAATACGTTTCCCCACACACCGATCATGTCCCCGACATCCAGGTTGTTTTCGAAAAGCTGGTAGCTCTCTTCCCCAACCTTATCCATGCGCAAATAAACCTGGATCCGGCCGGTTACATCCTGGAGGTCCAAGAAAGTCGCCTTGCCGTGGCTCCGAATGCTCATGATCCGTCCGGCAATGGAAACACTTGTCCCTTCCAGGCCTTCAAACCGCTCCTTTATTTCCCGGGCATGATGTGTCTGCCGGTACCGTTTCCCAAAGGGGTCGATCCCCAATTGTTGGATCCTTCTCAGTTTCTCAAGGCGTACCGCCATCAGTTCTTGAAGATTGGTCGTTTCTGCTTCTGTAACCATAGCCTGTCCCCCTAATCAACACGTTTAAACCTCGGCGCGAAAGTCCGAGGCCCTAGACGCAATGTTTCCTTGATAGATGGGTTCTCCCCTTCGGTTTGGAATTCCTCCCTAACGATGAATTCCGTCAATCCGGAACTTCAACAATCCCGCCGGTACCATCACTTCGACGATATCCCCTACCTTGGCCCCCATCACGGCTTTCCCCACCGGGGATTCATTTGAGATCCTGTTCTTACCAGGATCCGCTTCTGTAGAACCAACGATCGTATATTCATAAGTCTCCTGGGTTTCAAGATCAGTTAACCGGACGGTAGTACCCAGGCCGACCGTCTCTGGGTCGCCTTCCATTTCATCAATCAAGCGGGCGTTTCGAAGCATGCGTTCTAGCTTCATGATCCGGCCTTCAATAAAAGCCTGTTCTTCTTTTGCATCTTTATACTCCGAATTTTCGTTGAGATCCCCGAACTCACGTGCCTGCCTGATCCTTTCTGCGACTTGGGCCCTCCTAACGGTGCGCAGGTGCTCCAGTTCACTTTCCAGCTTCTTCAACCCTTCTAGAGATAATAAGACTTCCTTTTCCGGCATCAATCATCCGCATCCTTTCCAGGAGATTTGCTATTTGAAATCCTTTTTCTATTCCTACCCGAATATATGTAGGTCACCGGGGCTTTATACCGTTCTGCCTCCGCAGAACATGAAAAACAACGCCTTGGAAACTGGAAAGCAACAAATGATGTTTCGCCCCCGGCGAGCCCGGGGGTAAAAAGAAAAATACATACAGCGAGCCACCAACACCGTGAAACGGCCCGCCGTGAACCCATTATTATCCTGCCGCTATCATTATAACCACGGTAAAAATCCTTTGTCAAGCAAATCTGACAAATCCACCCTTTGCCTGGAAACCAGTGCAAGGTATCGGTTCCCACTATTTCCCAGTTGTGGAAACGGAAACCACGGCATTTTGAGACTTCTTCCGGAAGGCATTACGCCTGATTCGTTCAATATCTTCACGGGTGACGGCCCGGTCAAAGCTGCGAAATCCGGCAAGCCGGAACCCGTGCTTCCTGGCTAGACGGGAAATCTCGTCCACCTTTTCCACTGATATCTCTCGGCCCAGGGTAAAACTCTCGTACCTCTCCTCGAGGGCCAGAAGAATGGTTTCGGCCATGCAGGCGTACCCAGTACGGGGCGGAAAGCCAAAATTCAGGTTAAAATCAACGTCCCCCGGTATCTGGACCACACCACCTTCAATAACCAGGACATCATCCCGCTTTTCCACCACCAGTTTTGAAACATCTCGGGGGCGAGCCACATCGCACACCACGGCCCCTGGTTTCAAGAGCTCGGGCATAATAATACTTCCGGTCGCAGAGGAAACAGTGATGATGATGTCTGCATCTACCAGTGCTGCCTTTAAGTCGGTTGTCAAACGAGGACTTAACCCTGATTCACTCACTATGCGCCGGGCCAGCCCCTCAAGTTTTTCGCTATCCCTGCCCACCATGGTCAAGTACCGGACATCCCGGGCCATAATCCGCGCACAGGCACTGCCGATGGAACCGGTGGCCCCAACGATCACCACCTGGGCAGTCCGGAGGTCAATCCCCATAATCCGGGCAGCTTCCTTGGTCCCTTCCAGGGCCGTAGCCACCGTATAACTGTTTCCCGTGGTAACAGGAATACCAAGATGCCTGGCTACCGTCACCCCAGCATCCCCGACCACAGAAGTAAAGGCGCCCAGCCCAACTATTTTGGCCCCCAGCTTTTCGGCCACTTGGCCGGCGGCGATAATCTTTCTTAATACAAAAGGAACCGGCAGAGTCATCATCTGCCTCGAAGTCAGGGTGCAGCCAATAAACCAACCTTCTGCCTCGGCCTGGGCAGAACGAATGCCTGTTATATGGGACGTTTTCACCGGTGGCGCGTATTTCAATAATCCCTCGACAACCCTCTCCGGTAGGTAGCGGGTAAAGGGGAATTTCCTGGCGACATCTCCTGAGTCCAGTGGATGAATGATGAAGGCAAAAGAACCCACTTTGCAACCTCCCAACTTCAGAAATACCACTTCCAGGTGTCCAACCCGTGCTGCTCCTGGGTGCGCCGTTTCTGACGCAGCTCTTAAGCCAGCTCTTCTATCCGTGGGGTAAAATTCATCCTCTCGAGCAAATCCAAGTAATCCTCGGAAGTCAGTTGATCGACCGGCTTATCAGCCAGGGCCACCAAAACACCCTCCATGACGTTTGTTCCAAAGGAACGCCCGTTTAGCTCCGGGGTGGTGGTTACCAGTCTCTTGACCCCTCGCCGCTTAAGCTCTCCTACATCCGCGGCAGTAACAGTGTTGGTTAGAATCGTCTTCCCATCCAGTTGGTCCGGCATGTAGCGCCGGATGAAATGGAAATCACCGGCAATAATGTCGGCCTCATGATAGTATTTCCAGTACTTAGGCTTCACTGTTTTTTGCTTTTCGCCGGTAGGGTACAACATGCTGATGGGAAGTTGGCACACGATGGGCGCAATAGCCCGGGCAACCCAGTCCAGTACCTTCAAAGACCTCAAGGGAATCGGGAGCCCCAGTACAAAGATGAGGTCCCCCAGGGTCATCTCCGCCCCCACTTCCCCCAAGGCCTCGGCCATACCAAACCTGTCTACCGCCGAGACCACCAGGACCTTCATTTTCTCAAGGGGAAGGCCGTAATCTTCTTTCAGGTATTTTATAACCTTCCTCTCGAGGGTATCCTTTAGTCCCCCGCCATCAACGATCGGGGTTTTCTTTGCCGCCCGGGCAATGGGAGCCGCTTCCCGCAGCAGGTACTTCCGCCCCCCGGCCCGTACGTAGAGGTCAATCCCCCCCATGCCAAAGGCATCAACCTTTCCATCAAGCTCCTTAATCAGTGAAATAGCTTTCTTGATGTCACCGTCGGTTCCGATCCTTTCGATGGAGAACTTCTGTCCAAGGACCTCGGTTTCAACAGCATGGTCCCTAGACGAAGAACCAAGGCTAATACTAACTACTCTTTTCACACCGTTTACCCCCTGTCACGCATCCCCGCGCAGGTCGCAGATCAGTTTCCGAACCACCTGCGGGTCCACGTAAACATCATTTTGCAGTGGGGAGGTACCAAGTTCCAGGCTGACCACTTCCCCGTTCAGCAAGGCTTTCAAAATACGAATTCGCTTATCCGAACCAAGCAGGATCACCACGTCATAAGAGCGGATCCGGGCAATCAAAGCCATGATATCGTTGAACAGTTCCAGCCCACTGCGCTTTTCGACAAAGGCCCATCTTTCCTGCTCAGTCATCAGAAGCACGAAATCAACCCCCAGTTCGTAGGCCACCGTTTCGATTTCCTCTTTGTTGGCCAAGGGGAAACCGATGAGAGCCATGGTCTTCCCTTTTCGGACCTCCCCGATACTCTCCAGCCTGGAAATGAAAGTCCTGTCAATTCCCAGCCTGGAAGCTACGTCCTGCTGCGAGTGACCATGGCTGCGCAGCAAAAGGATCTCGTCCACGATGTTCCGAATCTTTTCACGGTTAATTAACTTGTCCCCCACCCGGATCAGCCCCAAGACCACCCCCACCTTCTGTGCACAAAATGTATACAGCCGTGCTATGAAATAATTTTACCATGATGGCCACAAAAAGCAAGCCCGGATCGCCCACCGGACATGCAAGCTTTCTGATGGAGTTTTCAGGGGAACTGCCCGCCCTTTCAGGCCATCAACAGGACAAATTGGCAGTCACCATGTACTGCCGACTCCTTTCCGCTCCGGACAACTCACAGGTACTGCACAACTGCAAAGGGCTGACCACTTACCATCAAGGCTGTTCCAAGGCGGACTTCAAGACAGCAGCCATTTCATCCCTTGTTTCGGCCGTGTTAATCCGTTTCCTGAGGGCAGCGGCACCAGGAAAACCCCTCACATACCAGCCTGCGTGTTTTCTCATCTGCCTGACACCGACATCTTCCCCTTTGAGCCCCACCAGCAAGTCAAGATGCTTTAGAGCAACCCTGATCCTTTCATGGTAAGGGGGTTCCGGAAGAAGTTCCCCTGTCTCTAAGAAATGGACAACCTGGTGAAATATCCACGGCCTTCCCAGGCAGCCACGAGCGATCATCACCCCGTCACACCCGGTTTCGTCGATCATCCGAGCAGCATCGGTGGCCGAAAAAACATCCCCGTTTCCAAACACAGGCACTGAGACCGCGTCCTTCACCCGCCTGATGATCTCCCAATCGGCCTGCCCGCTGTAAAACTGCATGCGCGTCCGGCCGTGCACCGTTACCGCGTGGGCACCAGCCTCGCACACAGCCAGGGCAACATCCACGGCATCCGGTTTCCCGTCGTCCCAACCCTTTCTCATCTTGACCGTTACCGGGACAGGCACACTGGAGCGGATGGCCCCAACCACCCGGGCCGCAAGCCTCGGATTTCTCATCAGGGCGGCCCCATCGCCGTTCTTCACCACTTTCGGGGCCGGACAGCCCATGTTAACATCAACCAGGCTCGCCCCCTGGGCCACAGCCACTTGGGCTGCACGAGCCATGGCAGCTGGATCGGACCCAAAAAGCTGAACCCCAACGGGCTTCTCCTCCGGTGCTGTCCGCAGTATATCCCCCGTCTTTCGGTTTCCCATCACAATCGCCTTCGCACTTACCATCTCTGTAAAGACAAGGCCGCAACCCGCTTCCCTGGCCAGTTGTCGAAAAGCCAGGTCGGTGACTCCCGCCATGGGAGCCATCATGACACGGTTAGGCAGCCCCAGGCGCCCTACCTTCACCACCCTCACCCCTCAGAACCACCGTGGAAATGTCTCTACGGCGCTGGCCTTCCTTCGCGGCACAATGCTCACCGTGTGCCTGTCGTAGGCCTCGACAGCTCCGGGCCGCAGCCAAACTCGCTACTTAGACTCTCAGACAGGTAGCTGCGGTCAGCCTTCTGCCGCCTGCAGCTCTTGACCTCGTTTGCCGGCCACCCCTCAGGAAGCCCGCACCTTGCAGTTCAGGTACCCCTGAAGCAGACTGCAATAACCGGCTTACTCGCCTTCACCTCAGCCTCCGGGCCTGCGGCACAGCCCTTCTCACTCTTGAACAACCCGGGAGTACAACTGTGATCTCACAATGACCCCGTAAGGCTACTGCGGGATACCGGTTCCAATTTTCATGGTTTGTAGGGCCGCTGCCTACGGCATGAGGGAAGAAAAAATCCCTCCCTCACGAGAAGGATTCGGGGCCTTTCGGCCCCAAAATACCCAGCAAATGGCTTTCCAGCGTGGCCAACCCGGCCCAGCTTTTCTTCCAACCATAAAATACCAGGGCCGGTAGGAAATTTACAGTTAGTGTACCGTAGGTGGTGTCGGATCTTCCGAACTTGAAATCGAGGCTGCTTCCATGACTTTGGAAGAGACAAAAATAGGGGCCAAGAACCTGAGTGCCAGGGCAATCCCGTCACTCGGTCTGGCGTCAAGTTCGATGGTCTGGTTATTCACATCCAGGCAGATCTGGGCAAAGAAGGTATCATCCTTCAGGTCATTAATCAAAACATGGGCCACCCGGGCTTTGAACTGTTCGAGCAGGTTCTTGACCAAATCATGGGTCATCGGTCGGGGCGGAGAAACCCCTTCAATCGCCAGGGCAATGGAACTCGCCTCAAGGGCACCGATCCAAATGGGAAGGATTCTCTTTCCCTCCAAATCCTTCAGCATCACCACCGCCAGCCCGTTCTCAGGGTCTACGCCAACCCGGTCAACCCGAAGTTCAATCATCAAGAACCTCTCCTTACCCGTGAGGAATCACCAGGCTTGCTGACCGTCTCTATTCACTATTCTATTTCTGCATCACCCTAAAATGTCCTTCATTGTCAGCCCTCCAGAAGAAAAAGAAAACCTTCTACCTTACCGCCCTTGAACTCAGCTGGAACCCTCCCCGCGCTTACTTGCGAGAACTGCCAGGGCGATGGAAACCAGCTTGGAAATGGGCAAGTCGGCCCTGGAGGTCAGCACGATGGGAACCGCCGCTCCTACCACTAACCCACCAAGGGTAGCCCCAGCAAAGTAAACTAGGGATTTTCCCACCAGGTTTCCAGTTTCAATGTCAGGAACGAGTAAAATATCAGCCTGGCCGGCCACCGGGCTTTCGATCCCTTTCTCACGGGCAGCATTGAGATTAATGGCATTATCCAGGGCCAGGGGGCCGTCCACAATCCCACCCTTAATCTGTTTGCGGTCGGCCATTTTGGCCAAACATGCCGCCTCAAGGGTTGACGGCATGGAGGGGTTCACGGTTTCAATGGCTGCCAGGGCAGCCACCTTAGGCCTCTCTACGCCCAGAGAACGGGCCAGGTCAATGGCATTCTGGGTAATCTCTTTTTTCTGGGAGAGGTTAGGGGCAATGTTGATCCCGCCGTCGGTTACAAAAATCAAGCGGTCAAAATTGGGGATATCAAAAACACTCACATGGCTGAGGATTCGTCCTGTCCTCAGGCCAATGGTATCGTCCAGAACCGCCCGCATCAGGTCAGCAGTAGTAACCATCCCTTTCATCAAAAGGTCGGCCTCACCGTCGCGCACCAGTTTGGTGGCCGTCCGGCAGGCCTTCGTGGGATCCCTTTCGTCAATCAGCCGGACCCCTTCGAGGTTGAAACCAACCTTCTCCGCAGTTGACCTTATTTGGTCAGCATCCCCGACGAGAATGGATTCAACGATCCCTTCTTCAACGGCCAGCTTAACCCCCTCAAGAACATCGTCATCAGTTGGTGCCGCCACGGATAATCTCTGCCGTTTTCCCTCCTTGGCCCGCTCCAACATCTTGGCAAAGTGCCTCAATCCCTGCATCCTGCTTACCCCCTTTATCTTGACTGTCTGGCTAGAGAATCACTGGTATGTTTTAGCCTCTTCTTCACCCCGAAGGACCCTGAGAGCCCCTTGGCTAAGGGCCTCCAGTTCCTCCTCTCCAGGTAGAACCTCTGTTCGAGCCAAGAAGTCAACCCTCTGCTTGATGAGTCCAACAAACCGTTTCGAATAGGCTATCCCTCCTGTGATCACAATCCGGTCAACCTCACCCTCGAGGACCGTTGCCATGGCCCCCACCTCTTTAGCCACCTGGTAAGCCATGGCTTCATAGAGAAGCCTGGCTTCCTCGTCACCATCATCCATCATGCGCTCTAATTCACGCATATCCTTTGTTCCCTTATAACTGAAAACCCCGCCTTTCTTGATCAGACGGTCGATAATCTCCTTTTGGGTATACTTTCCGGAAAAACACAGTTTGACCAGTTGGTTGGCCGGAAGACCGCCGCACCGCTCCGGCGAAAAAGGGCCTTCCTCGTTGGGCATGTTAACATCGACCACACGTCCACGACGGTGGGCACTAACTGAAATGCCGCTCCCAAGGTGCACCACAATCAAGTTAAGCTCCCGGTAGGGCCTGCCGAGTTTCCGGGCTATCGAATGGGCTGCCGCCCTCGAATTTAAAGCATGCCACAGGCTTTGTCTTTCCATGCCCTTCAGGCCTGAAACCCTGGCCACTGGCTCAAATTCGTCAACAGACACAGGATCAACGATGAAACTGGGGATCTTGCGCTCCTTCGCCAGCTCGTGGGCCAGAATACCCCCTAAGACAGACGGGTGGTCAACGCGAGCATGATGGCGCAGGTCATCCAGCAGTTTCTCGTTGACCTCAAAGGTCCCACCTGGAACCGGCTTGATTGGTCCACCGCGACCGACCACAGCATCGAAATCTTCCAGGGAAAACCCCCTTACAGCCAGGGCCTCCAAGATTTTGCCCAGCCGGTACTCGAACTGGTCGGTGGATTTCTCGTACCTGAGAAGCTCCTGGTGGGGATGTTCGAGGTTTTCTTTCCAAAGACACTCCTCGTCCTCGTAGACACCCAGTTTGGTCGACGTCGCACCTGGATTGATGGCCAAAACCCGGTATTTTTTCATGAGCTAACAATACCCCCTTGCTGACCTGGAATGTTGGTTCCTGCTGGTTGTCATTGGATGAGAGAGATAGATAGTTTCTGGCCACCAGTTGACTAGTGCTCCATGCCGCCCTGCGCTGCGGCGGCACCACGAAGCATGAAAATCTGGAACAAGCCAGTTGTTGAAGTCTCCACAAGAGGTACAAACAACCGGTAGGCGCGGGCTTCCTGAGCGGCGGTCA
>SESX01000094.1 GCA_004367365.1 Candidatus Acetocimmeria pyornia | reverse complement strand
CTGAAGCCGTAATCACCATCTTGGCGTTGAGCAAAAAGCCGAAGTCTACCATGCAGAAAAAGAGCGTTACCACAAGCAAGAAAACCAACAGGAACTCGACCATCACCGCGCCCCGGTTACCATTCCTGCAGCCCATACCAGCCTTCCTCCTCCACCATAACCCGTCGCCCTTACCGCCGCTGCCTTCACCGGGCACCTATCCGGCGGCTTTCTACCCGTTCAACTCAGCGATAATGCTCTCGATCTTAGACTGCAGGGCACTTCCCAGGCTCGTAAGGGTAGAGATCAAAACCACTACCACGAGTGTCAACAGCAGCGCATACTCGGCCGTAGCAGCACCATGCTCGTCCCCGAAAAACCTGGCTAACGCCTCCCGGATTGCCCTTCTCAATGACCTCACCTCCTCTCAACCCACGGAAACCAGAACCTGCCTGTCCTTCCTGGGTGCGCACCAGGGGTGTTTTTCCGGGGTTTGAAATCGTCGTTCCCCCCCCCAGAAGCCAAGAAATCTGTTCTGAATCACCACGACCCGCGAACAAAGGCCAGGAGGTTGGGCAAGACCGTGATGACAAAGATAGGAGGAAAGAAAAAAACCAGGGTACAAATGGTGAGTTTGAGAGGTAGAGAGGAAATTCTCCTTTCAATGAGATCCTGGCGTTCCCGGCGGGCCGTGTCCGCCTGTATCTTCAAGATCTCAGCCATTGGGGTGCCCAAGGTTTCCCCCACAACGAGGGCTGTGACTAGCGACCGCACTGCCCGCAGCCCCACCCGTTGCGACATGGCACGTAGTGCCTGGACCATACTCCGTCCTGCCGCCACCTCCTCACCTACACGCTGAAACTCCTCGGGCAAAGGTCCCGTCATTTTCCCGGCCACTTTCCTGATCGCCTGATGAAAGTTCTCGCCCCCACTGATACAGACAAGAATCAGGTCGATGACTACCGGTAACTGGGCCAGGATTAACCTCTGGCGTCTCTCAACCCGGATTCTCAGCCACAGGTCAGGGGCCTTCAACGCAACTAGTGGTACTAACCAGAGACCAGCCGGAACCGGTGTTAGATTCACCAACCGGACACCCGCCAGCAGGGCCAGACTGGCTCCGAGCCCCAGGATTTTCAGCGCCCAGAATTCCTCTGCACTAAGGTTATAGGGGTTTCCCGCCCGGGCCAACAACTTCTCAAGCTCCTTCCGGCGTTCTCCACGGAGGGTACCCCGGAAGGCACCGACGAGCCGGGGCCAAACCCTGAAGAAGGTAAGCCCGAGGTAATCCCACCGCCCTGGAGGCAGCCCTGGTTGGTCCTTCAACCGGTCCAGGTTCGCAACCGTCCGCCGACCCATTACCTCCGCAAGTGCCAGAATACTCGAACCTATGGTAAGGAAGGTCAGGATAAAGACAACCCTCACATCACCCACCAGTTCCCACCCCCTACGCGCCGTCCTCTTCGTCCCACCGTGCCAGCCGGGTCACCACCACCACCCCTATCCCCCAGGAGAGCGCCGCATACACCAGACCCGCCTTCCCCACGGGGTCTGTGAAGAGCGGTTCGACCATCCCCGGTTGAAAGGAAGTAAAGTACAGGGCCAGGAAAACAGGGCTGAGGGCTAGTACCCCTACAGTGGTCCTGGCTTCGGCTGTCTTGGCAGCAAGCTCACCCTGGAAAGCACGTCTCTGGCGGATGGAGGCAGCCAGGTTCGACAACACCCGGCCCGGATTCCCCCCGGTTTCCTGGTAAATTTCCAGGGCGGTGGCCAGGTACTCAATGTCTTCACTAGCCAGCCTTCGCGCGGCCTCGCGCAGACCAAGGGTCAGGGGCACACCGGCCCGGTACCCCTGAACCACCCCCTTCAAACCGGTTGCCAGTGGTTCCTCCACCTCCTGAGCCGCCCTCTCCACGGCCTGAAGAAGACTGGCACCCGCCTTTAGGGAGCTGATCATCACCAGCAAACCTTCTTCAAGCTGGTTACCGATCTTCTTCTGAAGGTAGACCCGGGCCCTTCTGGCAGCCTGAAACAGGGCCATTCCAACGCCCAGCCCCCCAGCTACCCCAACCACGTAACTTTTGAAAAGGGTAACCGCAAGGGCAAACCCACCCACCACCATGACCCCGACAACCACCGGGGCTGGGAGCGGAACCAGGGGTACTCCGACCTGGTCCAGGGTACCGGCTGCCCAGGAAGAAAGGCGTTGACCCCATAAAGACCGGTTATTTCGCTGCGAACCAGCGCCTGCCCGCTGCCCAAGAACGGCCAGTCGTTCCTCCCGGTATGAATTCAACCCCAAAAAGAGACGGCTCAAACCCATAACCAGAAAGAAAACAACGGTTCCTGTTCCCAACACTGCCAGCCCCAGAGATAATTTCCCGGTCCCCATGGTTTAACCCTGACCCACCTTGAGACCCTCCGGCACGTTGAGGCCAGATGAGTTCAGTTTCTCCACAAACACCGGGGGAATCCCGGCCTTCAAGACGTTCTCAAGCTGACCTTTAACAGTCCCGTGGCCATCAACACCACTTACCTGGTAACGGAAGACCGGAACCAGGCAGTACCCACGTACCGGCCACTCTCCACTTCCTTCTGTCTTCTCTGGGTTCCGGCTGTCTTCTGGCCTAACTTCTTTGTCCACCAAGGTGATTTCGGTCATTTTGCGGCTCCCGTCTGGCAGTCGTGCCTGCTGGATAATGAGATCAATGGCCGCCCGCACCTGCTCGCGAACTGCCCGGTGGGGGAGGTCCTCCGCCGCCATCAGGACCATGTTTTCCAGGCGAAAAAGGGCGTCCCTGGGAGAATTGGCGTGGATGGTGCATAAGGAACCCTGGTGGCCCGTATTCATGGCCTGCAGCATGTCAAAGGCCTCGGCCCCCCTGACTTCACCAACAACAATCCGGTCCGGTCTCATGCGCAAAGCATTGATCACCAGGTGACGGATCTTAATTTCACCCTCTCCCTCGGCATTGGCTGGCCTGCTTTCCAGCGGAACCACGTGTTTCTGGTTTAGGCACAGTTCGGCCGAGTCTTCGATGGTGATGATCCTCTCCCCCTCGGGTATAAAACCAGAAAGCACGTTCAATGTTGTTGTCTTCCCGCTGCCAGTACCGCCGGAAACGATGATGTTAAACTTCCCTTCAACACAGACAGACAGAAACTCTGCTGCCGCTGCGGAGAGGGTTTCAAGGCGCAAGAGATCATCCAGGGTCAGCCGCCGCTGTCCGAATTTACGGATCGTCAACACCGGTCCAGCCAGGGCTAAGGGTGGAATAATCGCATTAACCCTGGACCCGTCCGGGAGACGAGCATCAACAAAAGGGTGGGCCTGGTCCACCCGACGGCCCAAGGGAGCTACGATGCGACCGATGATATCCAGCACGTGCTGGTCCCCGCGAAAGGAAGCCGTTGTCAGTTCCAGGCGTCCCCCCTTTTCAATGAAAATTTGGTTATGGCCGTTAACCATGATTTCCGTGACCTCATCATCCCGCATGAAAGGCTCGATGGGCCCGTAACCAACCAATTCATCGGTGATCTGCTCCGCCAAGGCGTCCCGGTTAACGCTTCCTGAGACCAAGCTTTCTTCTACCAGAACCTGTGCCACTGTCTGTTTCAACCTTGACCTCTTTCTCACGTCAGACCGGGCTCCCAGGAGCAGGCCGCTGTACCTGTCTAAAATCCTGCCCTGTACGCGCCGGACCAGGCCCTCCAAAGCTGGATTGGGCTTGGGCCCCCCATCCAAGTCGCTCCCGGCCAGATGTCCACCCTCCCCCCTCCCCACTTCCTCCTTGAGTCGGTCAAGAAGACCAGCACGAAACTGCATCCTGTTCACCCCTCGAACCGGAATTCAACCTAATCGCCTCCACGAAGCTGCCACAGACGCCGGCTCGTTCGACCGGTACCTGGACAACAAACTGCCTGCCGTGGCCGGCTCTCAAGCCTGGCCAGGTTTCCACCGGCGGGCCAAAACCCCGAACAACCCTTTTCTTAACCTCGAACCCCTGCGGGTATCGACAGCCTGATTAGAACCCCCATTGACCAGCCCTTGGGCGAGGGCGGTGATCTTTAGCGAAACCGGATGGGCTCTTTGGCTCATCACAATCGGTCTGCCGAGAAAAATTGAAGGTTCAACAACCGACGGGCATGATTCCAGGACGGCCCAGGCCGGTCCCACCCCCAGAAATTCTTCCACCTTGTCCACGGGAACCAGGGGATGGTCTCCAACCTGGTTTAAGACCAGGACAAACTTACCCTTAATGGTAAGGTCCATTCTTTCCAGGGCCTCGACTTCTATTTGGGTTCTTCTCAGGGAGGCTGCGTTGAGGGTGGTGACCAGGAGTGCACGGTTTGCCTTCTGGAGACACCGGTAGGTAACATCATTGCCCATGCCAGGTGGGGTATCAACCACCACCCAGTGGTACGCCCTCTCAACCAGACCCAAAATATGGCTGACCTCGTCGGCAGTAATGAGTTCCGAGATTTCCGGTTTCGAAGGTGCCAGCAGTACATCGACCCGGCTGCGGGGGTAACCAACCAAGTGGTGCCGTACCCCACGCGGATCCATGTCTTCAAGATAAGGAAGCAGTTCCGAAACGGACTGGCTTCCGATCAGGTCCATGTGGACTGCCACGTCCCCGGCGCAAAAATCAAAATCAAGCAGAGCCACCGGAGCCTCAACAGCTTCAGAGAGGGCGAGGGCAAAGTTAGTTGCGAGGAACGTTTTCCCAACCCCGCCTTTCGGACCACAAACCGGCACAACCGCCCGGTCCTGTCCCAAGGGTTCCAACCCCCGCGGGACGGCCTTTGCTTCCGTCCACCCCGTTCTTTCCTTGCGTACCCTTCCTGGACCCACCGTGTCCACGTTGTCCGGGCCGATCCCGGCTTCAGGACGGTCACTGTCCTGCCGCCACAGGCGGTGCAACAAGGGCGTGTTCTCCGCCGAATCCTTCTTCCCCATGCTCAGGAGGACGGTTTGGACCTCATGGGGTGAATGCCTGGCCACGACTACGGCCGGATCCCTTTCCAGGCCTCGAGCCAATCTCTGGTCTGACTCCCCCCATACAAGAACCACCTTCGTTCGCGGAAACAAGTACCGGACCCGTTCCAGAAGGGCTTTTTCGTCCCAACCCTCCAAGACCCCCCGCTCAATCACCACCGCGTCGATTTCCTCTTTCCCTGCCCTGAGCAGGAACAGTTCAACCCGTAGCGCCTGCCCGACAACCTCAACGGTATCAAATCCTTCCAAGCCGGCCAGCAGAGAGTAGTCTTCACCAACAAAGAAGACCCGCAAGGCGAACCGGTTTCTTCTCTCACCCTTGATGCCGACCCCGGTCACCATTCCTCCCTCCCGTTAAAGAGGAGAGGGGTGTCTTTTTCGTTCCATGACCCACCCTGCAGCAGATTAACGGCACTGACACCAGGCGTCGGGATGACCACGGCTTCGTAAGGGTCTAGTGCCAGGTACACTTCCCCGGTTTCAAGGGCGAAAAGGATCCGCTCCACCTCCAAGGGCGGCACCCCAACGATAACTCCCAGGATATCCTCCGCACCGCTCCTGCCCCCAGTCGAACCACCCGCATATTTGACATCCAGGACCGGCACCTTCTGCAAAAGGGTCTTGGCAATCATCATCCCCATTTCATCTTCACCCACGAAGACCACGTCGACCCGTGCGTTAGGCTTAATGGCTCCCCCAAGGGCCCTACCTGGGTCGGTCGGGATCATCACCGCCCGCAGGCCTGGCTCCATCTTACCCAGAAATCCTTCTTCTCCGGTACCGAAGTCCACCTTATCACGCAGGATTTGCTCACCCGCCGTAACTGGTACCAAGAGGTGTTTTCCCAGTACTGTTTCGGTCTCCCGTACAGCCTCTGGGTGAACGGCTTCCACGGGCAGGTAGCTGACCTTAATGTCATCCCGGTCCAGCCTTGAGTACTGGTCTAAGTCCCTCCTGGCCACTACGACCTTCTCCCTCTTGTCCAGGGAAACCAGGTAGTTGTAAAGATAAACTGAAGTCACCAGGGCCAGAACCAGGGCCAGAACCAGGTACTTATTCCCCTTCACTTCACCACCACTCCCCTGTTCCCATGCACCCACTTCTACCTTGATTAAGTTCTGGAACCCTCTTCTCTGGGAAAATCTGGTATCCATTCTACATTGTCATTTTTTGGTTGTCAACCCCGAATCATGTCCAGGATTTAAGAAATTTTTCCGAAAAATGGAAGGAAATTTCTCATTACGGTCGAATCATGCTCGTGTTCCAAGTTTTCCCATTTCCATGAAATAGCTGTTTCCATCGCCCCCCGGTTTAATTGAGGCATAAACTTTGTCGAACCAAGGTGCGCCCAAGATACGAAAGTCAAGACGCTGTGGCACGATCTCAACCAGGATAAAAAGAAGGAACAAAACCCACGAAAGGGAGGTAAGGAAAATGTACAAGAAGACCAGTGAGAGGGTAATTGCAGTCGTGCTGGCGGTCAACCTTTTCCTTCTTTCGGCAGCCACCCTGAACCCTGTGCTCGTCTCCGCCGCATCCCAACCTCGAGACCCCTGGTACCAGGACGTGAAGCCGTGGCATTGGTTTTACCGGTACATCCGCACCCTTTGGGAAGTGGAGGTAACCGATGGATGGCAGTTTTACGACCTGGACCCTCAGCAGCAAACCCCTCATCTCCGGGCGGTCTTCCGTCCAGGGGAGTCCATCAAGCATGGTGCCTTCCTTCTCATGATGGCCAAGGTTTTCCGCCTCAAGCCCCTGCAGGAAGCCACGCCCAGCTTCCAGGATGTAAACCCCGACTACACCCTTTACAACGGGAAGCCGGCCTTCGGCTACCTTGAAGCAGCCCACCAGGCCGGATTGGTTCCTCCGAGTACCGACGGTCGACTCCATCCAGAGCAAACTTTACACCGGTACCAGGCTATCACCATCCTTCTTCAGAGCCTTAACCTTGTCTCCTATGCCCATTCCCTGACTGAAGACAAGATCCAGGACCTTTTAGGACGGTTCCGTGATGCAGACCTGGTACCTCAATCAGCCCGCCCGCTCCTGGCGGCCGCCGTCAACCTCCGTATTATCCAAGGATATCCGGACCGAACCCTCCGCCCCCACTGGAACCTGAGCCGTTCAGAGGCCGCCGCAATCATCTACCGCTCCTGCCTCGTCCTTGTTGACGCGGAACCTGTTCGCTTCTCCCCAGACGGAGACGGGATCGCCGATACAACCACCTTTACCATCAAAACCCTCAACAACCGTAATGTGAGCCGCTGGAACCTCTATGTGTCCAGTTATTCCATGGGACAGTTTCGTCGGTTCACGGCCTCACGTGAGGGGGATCCCGGCCCACCACCGGTTACAATCGAGTGGGATGGTACCGACAACTACGGCCACACCCTGCCGGCCGGCACCTATTACTACCGCGCCTGGGTTGAGGACCGCAACGGTCACCCCTTCTACTCGGTGCTCAAGCCCATCTACATTGTCGAGAAGGATGTCCGTGGAAAAATAGAACCGGCCACAGGCCGCCCGGGTGACAGGCTGGTTCTCACCGCTTACACCACGGGAGGAGCTCTCTCGGTCGAGGCCCATTTCCCGGACCAAACCCTTTCAATGGAGCAGGTTGAGAAGGAGCAGGACCCGGTCCAGCCGGAAAGCAAGTGGGAGCTTACTTACCGCATACCCCCCACGGCCCAACCAGGCCCCAGGGAGGTCAAGTTGATCGCGCGCTATGAAGCAACCACCCGGACAACAGTCGTCCCTTACAGTGTCACCTCAGATTTCTGGGTGGTGGCCCACGCATCCCCGAACCCTGCCCGGGCCGGAGAGAAGGTGGTCCTTGTCGCCACTACTGCCGCTTCCGTAGACCGCACTCGGGGCCGTCTCTGGTTCGGTGAAGACTTCTCCATGCTCCGCACTGGTCGCAACCACTGGAGGTCCACCTTTACAGTTCCACCTGACACCCCGGACGGCACTTACACAATCGAAGTAACCGCCTATGAAGGCAGCAAAAAGAAAAAGGCCACCCTGACTTTGACAGTACAGGGGACCCTTTATGATGACCTTCTCTTTTTGCTGACCGAGTGAGACCTCAGTGGCCGAAATATGTCTCCGCAAAAAGACCGGTTACTCGGGCTGCAACTGCTGGCGGGAACAGGTCGTGGGTGGCATCATTTGGCAGGGGTTACCGGATGAGGGCTGTCCGGCGAAGAGATTAATCTTTTTCGAATAGATGAATCTCTTCGTGTCTCCGCCGGCCTTCAGGTTTTTGTCGTTTCTCATTACGCTGATATTTTGACTCTTCTTAAGAAGATTTTTGGGTATTTCGCATAAGACCTGGTAAGCGAAGTTAGGATTCCGTAGGTTTGGAGGAATCAAAGTGGTTACTGCTGCCTAATCTTTACGGCATAGACCATTTTCTCCCACACGTTGTTAACAGCCACCTTTCCATTCCATCTGACTGCCTCACTCTTGACTCGAACAAATCGATAACTTCGGAAATCCACTTCTGTATCTTCGCACTCCCGTGCTGAATCCAAAAAATTCCGTAGCAATAACGAGCTCCCTTACATCAGCATCAACCGATTCTGCGTCATGATGCTTTAGGCCTTCGTAAAGACAAGTAAAGAAAGAAGCGACGAAATTCTTCCTGCCGTGTTTTTACGCGGAACGTTCCTTTTGCTCGGCATCTCGCCCAATTGCACAGTTTGAGCTAGTTAGTTTAGTTAGACCTAACTGAGCTTGAATCGAGAAAATTTGCTGTCCGCTTGACTAGATACTTGTACTCCTCAAAAGGCAACTTGCTTGTCGTCTGGACCTGGTCTGCTAGTTGCCTCACATAATCATCGTCGTCAAGCCTCTGCGCAATCCCCTTCCTCCCAGATTTCATCTTTTCAGACCTTAATTGCTGTGCAATCTGAATAAGGATGTTGAACACTTCTTGCGCAGACATGTTTGAAGTAAAGCTCTCTGATAGATCGCGGCAGAAACTAATAAAAGCTTCTTCAAGCCCCTTGCTTTTCAATGATGGGAGTGGCATCTCAAACTGAAGCTGATTAGAAGTTTTGCTGGTTCGAGATGGTCTCGAGGCCGTTGTTTTTCGACTTACTTGTGTAATATACAAAGTTTGGCCAGCCTCGGTGATAATTTTCCACGACTTTGCAAGAACACTCTTTATAAGAGGTTTATGCTCTATAACTTCTACGACATTACCTGAGGCAAGAGGAGGCAATAAAGCTATCTGTTTCTCTCACCTGTTAAGAAGATTAATCAACCTATCCGTTGCCTTCTTATTCCAAGCTAACCCGTTCGCTGATAGCGTGGCCTTGGAAGAAATATCTTTAGCTAGTTGTTTCAGATAACCCGCATCCTGTACGGTAAACCAATGAGACTTAATCCACTCAGTACCATGCAGCGCTCCTATAAGCGCTCCAAACATTGAGGCATTAGTGTCCGTGTCTGCACCTTCAGCGAACGCAGCTTCTCGTAACCCGATAATAGGATCGGCAGCATAGCGTGAGGCAAGATATATTGCAACGAGGGCCGATACGGTTCCAGCTCCATTAACCTTCTTGTCGAAACACCCTAGTTCCGTTAAGACCGCTCTGTCGACTGCCATAGCACCTTTGCTGAGTGCATTTTTGATTATATCCAGGCCTTGAAGAACCTCGTTAACTGTTTCTTCCCATGCTCGATCATATCCATCTGGAAACACGTCGTTGGCAGCAACGACCCACTCATTGTACTTGTTCTCCCATTTGGGAAGTATAGCCCAATCTTGACGCTTCTCAATCAAAAAATCCACTAACCCGCCAAATCGCAATGTTTCTGTAGTTAATGCAGCTTGTCGAATAGCACATGCATAAAGTAGAGCTCCTAATAACGCGCGGGGATGCCCATGTGTGAGGATACCATTGATCATAACCTGCCGATTGATCGGACCCAAATCTGGGTTGTCATTTAACGCATGAGGTGCAATGCGCATCACTACCCCGTTTCCGCCGGCTTGAAAATAACTCTTTCTCAGCCTAGAGTCCG
>SESX01000093.1 GCA_004367365.1 Candidatus Acetocimmeria pyornia | reverse complement strand
ACGCGAAAGCGTCATCCGGGAGACCTACCAGGAAATCGGGGCCGTGGCCGGCGCCGCCCGGGAGGCCGTCTCACAGATAGTTCCGAGGGCTTTTGGGCTTAACGTCGGCGGTAAAATCGGAATTGCTCGCAATAACGAAGACGTCAGTGTCGCCATTTTTTGTGGGATCGGGCTCTTGCATCTCAACGAAGTTGCCATGGGTTTAGGACACCGGGCGATCAGCCGGTGGCAGGCAGTGGGGGATCCATCTTCCCCCGTGAAACATGGTGAGGAGGCCGAGGGGGGTGATGCCGTAATTTATTGACAGAAGAGCCACTGATACAATATAATTGGTGCAAATAGGGCATGCCCCGGTAGAACGGTAGTACGGTAGGACGGGCCTCGAGGTAAGGACCGGGGGGTCCGTATTGAGCGATGACGCTCTTACCGGAGTGTCATTTTGTTTTTGTTCTCCAGGATATGGTCCAGGGGATTTGGCCGTAAACCGTACGGCACCGGTTTTATCGGGGGAACCAGACAGGTGGAAACTGAGAGAGAGCAGCCAGAACACAGAGTCAAAATTGGAGGGGGAAGAATGAAAGCATTACGTCTAGGGAGAGGAAGGTTTTTCGTCCTTGTCCTGGCTGTGTTGGGGTTGATGGTTCTCCTGGCCGGCTGTGGACAGAGTCAGGAAGGCACCGCTGATGAAGAGCAGGCCGACAAGGGTACTACCGAACCGCTCAAGATCGGAATTTCCCAGTTTGTTGAACACCCGGCTCTTGATGCAGCCCGCAATGGCTTTGTTGATGAATTGC
This sequence comes from Candidatus Acetocimmeria pyornia, assembly GCA_004367365.1. Lineage (GTDB taxonomy): Bacteria > Bacillota > Sulfobacillia > UBA3575 > UBA3575 > Acetocimmeria > Acetocimmeria pyornia. The sequence goes on along the minus strand of SESX01000093.1, from coordinate 9,393 downwards.
GCGAGGCTGGCTATGTAGAGGGGGAAACCGTGGAGTATATCGTGGAGTACGCCCAGGCGGACTTTTCGGTGGCCAACACGGTGGCTGAAAAGCTGGCCAACGAGGGACTGGATATGATTCTGGCCATTGCTACCCCTTCAGCACAGGCAGTGGCCAAGGCCACCCAGGGGACCGACTTGCCCGTCCTGTTCACGGCCGTTACCGACCCGGTGGCGGCTGAACTGGTGGATAGCATGGAGAGCCCGGGTGGAAATGTAACTGGGACTACGGATATGAACCCAGTATACGAGCAGCTGGAACTGGTTTTTGAGTTCGTCAAAGAGGCAAAAAGTATTGGTATCATCTACAATGCCGGTGAGGTCAACTCCGTGGTCCAGGCCGAAATGGCCAAAGAGGCCGGGGCTGACCTGGGCCTCAAGATTCTTGAGGCTACGGTCAGTAACACCAGTGAAGTCAAGCAGGCCGCCCAATCCTTCGTGGGGAAGGTTGACGCCATTTATGTTCCGACCGACAATACCGTCGTTTCTGCCCTTGAGTCGGTCATTCAGGTGGCAGAGGAGAACGATATTCCCCTGCTCGTTGGTGAAGGGGATTCGGTGAAGCGGGGTGGCTTGGCTACAGTTGGACTTGATTACTACCTCCTGGGCCGGCAAACCGGCGAGATGGCGTTGCGGATTCTCAAGGGTGAAGCAAAACCGGCCGAGATGCCGGTAGAAAAGCAGAAGGAAATGAAGCTTTACCTCAACAAGAAGGCGGCAGAGGCGATGGGAGTCGAGATTCCCCAAGACCTCCTCGAAAAAGCCGACGAGCTCTACGAATAATCAATGATCTAGGCATCAAGCGCACGGTACCGTCCATCAGCCTGCCGGTAGCGTGAAGAGGGCAAATCCTGACGATCTGGGCCGGGTTACTCCTGACTGGAGCCATCTGCAGCTCTGAAGGGCCAGGGAATCGACAAGGCTACGAATGAGGGAGTAACCCGGGCCCGAAATTGGCGGGGTGAGCGCCTTGATTGCCCGAGGGGCCGTGCGCATGGAAACGGACCATATTACGGCAGCAAAAAGAACCGGAGTGAAGCCTTGATGTCGTTGGAGTTTTTCATCAGTTCCATTGAAGAGGGGTTGGTTTACGGAATTATGGCCCTTGGGGTATATCTTACCTTCCGGGTGCTTAGATTCCCCGATCTAACCGTTGATGGTAGTTTTCCCCTGGGGGGAGCTGTTGCTGCGAAACTCATTGTTCTAGGGGTGAGTCCGTGGCTGGCCACGGCCCTATCCCCCCTGGCCGGCGGGTTGGCCGGTCTTGTGACGGGTATCCTTCACACCAAGGGGAAAATTACCGGCTTGTTGTCCGGGATCTTGACCATGACTGCCCTGTATTCCATTAACCTGCGTATTATGGGCCGGTCAAATATTCCCTTGCTCAGGACGGAAACGGTGGTTTCTCTCTGGCACGAGTGGCTTCCTGCCCAGGTTGAAGCGGTAGCCCGGCTCGTTACGCCGGGGACGGTCCAGGTGGCCCGGCAGGCTGGGGGTTCGGGGAAGACCAACTTTGAATTCTTGGTCGGTCTTTTCGTGATGCTTGTGGCCTTTGCGGTGGTTACCCTGACCATCAAGTTCTTGATGGACTGGTTCCTTTTCACTGAGGTTGGCCTTGCCCTGAGGGCGACCGGTGATAACGAGCAGATGATCCGGAGCCTGGGTGTAAATACAGACCGGATGAAGATTCTCGGACTGGCTCTCTCCAATGCACTGGTGGCCTTTTCCGGTGCTCTTGTGGCTCAATACTACGCTTTTGCCGATATTGGAATGGGGATCGGCATGATTATCGCCGGACTGGCCTCCGTAATCATTGGGGAGGTAGCCTTTGGGGTGCGTTCCATCCCGGGAACTACCCTGGCGGTGATCGGGGGTTCTGTTGTTTATCGCTTGGCCATTGCCTTTGCCTTAAGCTACGGCTTCACTCCCACGGACTTAAAGCTCATTACCGCTATCTTGGTTATTGTTGCCTTAACCACCCCGACGTTTAAGCGGAGCCTGGGGTTAGCAGGATGATGGTGAAAGATATGCTGCGTCTTAAAGGGGTTCGGAAGGTCTTCAACCGCAAAACCGTCAATGAAAAGGTTGCCCTGGATGGGATTGACCTTACCCTTGAAAAGGGTGAATTTGTTACGATTATTGGGAGCAACGGGGCTGGCAAGTCCACACTCTTGAATGTAATTGCCGGGGTTTATCCCGTTGAAGAAGGGGCCATTGAGCTCGACGGGCGGGATATTACTTCTCTGCCGGAAAACCTTCGAGCGAGCATCATCGGTCGGGTTTTTCAGGATCCGCTCATGGGTACTGCCCCTTCGATGACCATTGAGGAAAACTTAGCCATGGCTTCTGCCCGCGGGAGGCGCCGCGGTTTGGGTCGCGGGGTCACACCGCAGAAAAGGGAACTCTTTGCCCAATACCTGAGACCCCTCGGCCTGAATCTTGAGGACCGCCTTCACACTAAGGTTGGGCTCCTCTCGGGAGGACAGCGGCAGGCCCTTACCCTGTTGATGGCGACCCTGGCTAAGCCCAAGCTCCTGCTTTTGGATGAACACACGGCTTCCCTGGACCCAAAAACAGCAAAACAAATCGTAGCCCTGACCAGGGAGATCGTTGAGAAAGACGGCCTGACAACCATGATGGTGACCCATAACATGGAACAGGCCCTCGCCATGGGTAACCGCCTGATCATGCTACACGAAGGAAAGGTTATTCTCGACCTCAATGGGTCGGCCAAGAGGGCCATGACGGTCAGCGGCCTCATCAAAGAGTTCGAGCGGATCAGGGGGGAGAAGTTTACCGATGACCGGGTAGTCTTGGCCGACTAGTGTTCCTGCTGTCTCCCGAGCAGCGGAACTACAGCAAGCTGTACTCTTAAGCAAGACCGTGATACCGCTGGGGAGAAAGTTGGATAAATTGGGGTGCTAAGCTGTGATATAGGGCCGGTTTGCTTCTTATTGCCCCCTTTCATCCTCAGGTTCTTCTGAAACAACAGCCCTCCTTTTCGATAATGAGACAAGGAAATCGGTTCGAAGGGAGGGCACTGTGTGGCTCCGAGGACAAACCGGTCCTTGTCCAGTTGTTTTGAATGTGCAGGTATTGCGCATTGCTACGGATGCAAACAACCTGACCTTGACCGGGAAGCCGCCCGGGCCGCAGCCGCGGAGTGTACCAGTCTCCGGAAGGGCAGAACTACGGAAACAGTTTACGTTTTGGGCCGGAGGAAAGGGATCAGTAGAAAAAAGGCAGAAAAGCTGGTCATGGCGGGTATGGCCACTTGGGAAGCGCACCGGACTGTCAGGATGATCGGTGCATGCCAGGACTTGTCAGTGGAGACGATCCTCAAGAAGCGATTTCGTCTTGGACAGGGCCTTGCCAGATAATGAGCCTGGTGCTAAAATAGGGTACGGGTACCGATAGCTGTAGAAGAAAATCCCCTAAACCTGAAAGGAGGAACCTGGATGGCACACAAGATTACAGACGAATGTCTAGCCTGCGATGCGTGCCGGCCCGAATGTCCTGAAGACGCAATCAGTGAAGGTGATCCCATTTACGAGATCGATCCCGAGCTATGTACTGATTGTGGTACCTGTGCTGAGGTTTGTCCTGTAGCAGCAATTGAGGGCCCGGAGGACTAATTTGGTTCATCCCAGAGAGCCCGCGTTATTTTAGGAAGCCGATTAGAGAAAAGAGAGAGCCCGTCCATGCTTCTAGTGGACGGGCTTTATCACGTTCATCGTGTCGGGATTATTTTGGCGCCTGACCCAGGCTGGAGACAATCTCCGCGGCGTCACGGGCAATAACCAGCTCTTCATTGGTCGGTATCACGTAAACCTTAACCCTGGAATCCGGGGTAGAGATCTCCTTTTCTTTTTTCGGGCTCCGGTTCTTTTCTTCATCAATATAAAGGCCGAGGTAAGAAAAGCCCTGGCAGACCAGCGAGCGAACCTTGACTGAATTCTCGCCGATTCCAGCCGTGAAAACCAGGATGTCTACCCCGTCCAGGACAGCAGCATAAGCCCCGATGTACTTACGCAGGCGGTGGACAAGGACATTGAGGGCGTCAACCGCCCTGGTGCTGCCCTTTTCTGCTGCTTCCTCGATCTCCCTCATATCATTACTGATCCCGGAAAGTCCGAGAAGCCCACTTCCCTTGTTAATGAGCCTGTTTATCCCCGCGATATCAAGACCTTCCTTCTCCATGAGAAAGGGAATGATGGCTGGATCGAGGTCCCCGCACCTGGTTCCCATGACGAGGCCTTCCAGGGGTGTAAAACCCATACTGGTATCGGCGACCTGGCCGCCATCAATGGCCGTTATACTCGCCCCGTTCCCAAGGTGACAGGTGATGATCTTCAGCTCGTTAAGGTTCCTGCCTGCCAGTTCAGCCGCCCTGGCGGCGACATAGCGGTGGGAGGTTCCGTGAAATCCATAACGCCGGATCCCGTATTTTTCGTACAGTTCCAGGGGAAGGGCATAAAGGAAAGCATGCCTCGGCATGTTGGCATGGAAGGCGGTATCAAAGACCCCCACCTGGGGAGTACCCGGCAACAGGGCTTCCGCAGCTTCGATACCGAGAAGGTTGGGGGGATTATGGAGAGGGGCCAGTTGGATGCAGCGTTTCAGGGCTTCTTTAACCTCTGTGCTGAGCAACACAGAGCCGGAGAACTCCTCACCGGCGTGAACCACCCGGTGCCCGACGGCACTGATCTCGGTCACATCTTTGATTACCCCGTAGGCAGGGTCAAAAAGAATCGAGAGAACCTCCTTCACCGCTGTTTTGTGATCCGGTACTGGGAAGGTTCTGGTTACCTCTTTCTTTCCAGTTGCTTGATGGGTTAACACGGCGTCATTTGTTCCGATTCGCTCCAACAAACCCCTGGCCAGCAGAGACTCGTTTTCCATTTCGAGCAGCTGGTACTTGACTGAGGAGCTCCCACAGTTTAAAACCAAAACCTTCATCTCGATCTTCCCCACCCTTTCCGAAGATACTGATGGATGTCCTTGAATGAAACCCCACCCTTTAGGTAGCTTGCCCGCCTGATCCCAACGGTAACAGCTACGTGCTCTACTACGAGAATGCCACTATCCGCTTCGCCCGGGGTGCTCCTCCACCCGCCTTCCTTATTCTCGGCCCTCCGGGCCTGCAGCATAACCGGTCTCGTTCCGGAGCACCCCGGGCCTGCAACCTTTGCGCAATACCGCTTCCAATTTTCATCCTTCGGAGCACTTCTCGAAAATACTGGTTCCACCCTGGATTTTCATCCTTCGTGGTGCCGCCGGGGCGGCATGGGGCATTTCTATGAAAATGTCCCAACGGCGCCGGCCTTCCTTCGCGGCGTCACGCTCACCCTATAGTTGTCATGAACCTCACCGGCTCCGGACCGCAGCCACCAACTCGCCTTTCGGGCTCAGACAGGTGGCTGCGGCTGGTCCTGCACCGCCTCTGGTTCTTGAACTCCTTCGCTGACCGTCCCGCAGGAAGCCCGTGCCTACCCCTTCGTTGGTACCCTTGGTGCAGACTGCAACAACCGGCTTGTTCCTGATTTTCATCCCTCTGTGGAGCCGCCGCTTTGGAGATGGCATGGAGCACTAGTCCAGAAAAAGAAGATACGCCAAGAGAAGAACCTCCCAGGTCCTTCCTCCACCACCAGTCAAGATTGTCTGTAAGCTCCCGAATTCCTCCTCTGGCGCCCAACTTCCCAATCGCCAGAATCTTTTGGCGCCGCCCTTTACAGGTCTTTTTCCTTATTTTTCAAGTATTTTTTAGCACCTTGGGATGTCAGGTTCAGACCTCTGGAGACAAAAGGGGCAAACCGGGGGTAACACGGATTGGGATCCCGCGACAAGCGGGTGGGTTGTGACATAATGTGGTTATCTTACATAGAATGGCTGTAGACGAAGTAAGGGGGGACCGGGTATGCGGGCCCTTGTTACCGGAATTACCGGTTTTGTAGGAACCCACCTGGCCGAATACCTTCTCTCCAAGGGAGAAGTTGAGGTCTACGGAACATACCGGTGGCGAAGTCGGATGGACCACATAGACCACCTGCGCGGGGAAATCCGGCTGGTGGAGTGTGACTTGCGGGATCCTGTTTCTGTGGACCGACTGATCCGCGAGGTCCAACCGGACCTCATTTTTCACCTGGCTGCCCAAAGTTTTGTCCCTTCATCCTGGAAGGCTCCGGGGGAAACCCTGTGCATGAACATTCTCGCCCAGTTGAACCTTCTTGAGGCCGTGCGGAAAAGTGGTATTGACCCCTTGATTCAGGTGGCCTGCTCCTCCGAAGAGTATGGATTGGTGTTCCCTGAAGAAATTCCGATCCGAGAAGAAAATCCCCTCCGCCCCCTGAGTCCCTACGGGGTCAGCAAGGTGGCCCAGGACCTGCTTGCCTACCAGTACTTTATGAGCTACGGCACCAGGGTGGTGAGGACCCGGGCCTTTAATCACACCGGACCCAGGCGCGGAGAGGTTTTTGTTACTTCAAACTTTGCCCGGCAGATCGCCCTGGTGGAAAAAGGTCTGCGTAAGCCTGTTTTGCTCGTTGGGAACCTGGAGGCCAAGAGGGATTTCACCGATGTCCGTGACATTGTCAGGGCCTACTGGCTGGCCCTTCAGGCGGGAGAGCCAGGTGAGGTTTACAACATTTCGAGCGACCGGGCGTATTCCATCGGCGAAATCGTAGAGATCTTGCTGTCCCTGTCTACTGTTTCCATTGAGGTCCGTCAGGACCCGGAACGGTTGCGACCCAGCGATGTTCCCATTCTTGTCGGTGACAGCCGGAAGTTCCGGAGGGTTACCGGTTGGGAACCGAGGATACCACTGGAAAGGACCCTGTTAGACCTCCTCAACTACTGGCGGGAGCGGCTCTCGTCATAGACCTGGCACCTGGTTCCTTTGGGGGTGGGTGTATTGAAAGCTGTCATTCTGGCTGGGGGCCTGGGTACACGGCTTCGACCCCTGACGTACCGCCGGCCAAAGGGTTTGGTTCCGCTCTTTTCCCGATCGATTCTGGAACACCAGATCCACTGGTTGAAGGGCTTCGGGATTACGGAAGTTATTCTGGCCCTGTACCACCAGGCGTACGCCATCAGGAACTTTTTTGGAGAGGGGCGGAGGTGTGAGGTTAAGCTTGAATACGTGGTTGAGGACCAACCAATGGGAACGGCGGGCGCCCTGCGAAACGCTGCCTGGCGGTGCGGTGGGCAGCGCATGGTCGTTTTGAACGGGGATGTTCTGGCTGACCTCAACCTGAAACAGGCCCTTTCTTTTCATCTTGAGGTTGGAGCCCTTGCCACCATCTGCCTAGCCTGCGTAAAAGATCCCGGTGGTTACGGGGTGGTTTCCATGGATGACCATTACCGGGTAACCAGTTTCCTGGAGAAACCGTCCCATCAAGGTTCGGCCTGGAGTACGGTCAACGCGGGCATCTACATTTTAGAGCCAGGGGTGATCAAATGGATTAAGGCTAGGGGGCCGTCGTCCCTGGAGAGAGACGTGTACCCAGCCCTTATTCAGGAGGGGTTACCGGTTTATGGTTACCAGGTGGAAGGTTCATGGATTGATGTCGGGACCTTAAGGACCTACCTGGAAGCACACCGTCGGCTCCTGGACCGCCAACTGATGGTTCCTCTGGAGGCCAACGAGGTTGAACCTGGAGTGTACCTGGCCCGGAACGCTCCCATTCGTGACTCTGTCTTTCTGCGCCCTCCGGTCTACATTGGTCAGGGAACCCGGATCGGTCCCGGTTCCCACCTCCTGCCGTACACTGTCATCGGGGAGGGCTGTACCATTGGTGAGGGGGCCGTTGTTTCCGGTTCCATCCTGCACCGGGGCGTGTACGTGGGGAGAGAGGCCCGGCTTTATGACTGCATTATCGACGAGGGAGCAGTGGTGGGGGCGGAGTCCACCCTTCATAACATGGTCCTGGCGGCTGACAGCCTGGTTGCCCGCGGGACACAGTCCATCTACAGTCAGGATGGAGGGGTGAGTCCAGATGGAAAGGGAACTGTGGGGTTTAGCCGAACTTAACGAATCCCTGTTCTGTGACCTGGATGACCCCAGGGTCCTCAATCAACACGACGCAGAAAGGCTTTGGTGCCGGGTCGGTGCTTTTCCAACCCAGTGTCGCGAAGGGTACCGCCTGGCGGGGAGGATTGGAAGGCGAGCCGGATCTTCATGCCCCCCGAGAACAGTGGTTATTTTCGGTCTGGGCGGGTCGGCTGCGGCCGGGGACCTCCTGGTTAGAACCCTTGAGGAAGGCTTTACGGTCCCGGTCTTTGCCTGGCGTGGTTACAGACTTCCGAAGTGGGTTAACCAGGACACCATTTGCCTGGTGGTCAGCTATTCCGGAAACACGCAGGAGGCGGTGGACGCTTTTCACGAAAGCCGTTGTCGGGGAGCCAGAACCATTGTGGTTTCGAGCGGTGGGGACCTTACCCGGTTGGCCCTTGCCCACCATTGTCCTCTGATATTGAATCCCCGGGGGTAACACCCGAGACTGAAATTTCTGCCGGTTGAGGTTGAAAACGTGGTCTTTCACTTGTCCGCAGAAGGGGCGACACTGGTGGTCAAGGTGATCCTTCTGATTCGGGTCGAGGGGGATCAACGGTGGAACCGGGCTCCTGCTGCGGGTTGTACCTCCACCCGCCTTTTCATTCCTCTCCCCTCCGGGGCTGCGGCATAACCGGTCTCGCTCCGGAGCAACCCTGGCGTGGAACTTTTGAACAATACCGGCTCAATTTTCAATTGTTGTCGCCTGACCTTGTCAAAACGGTCTCAGGTATGCTATAATCAAGTCTGCCGGATGGCGGATTGACCAAATCAGGTCTCTTCCGCCGGTGGATTGATCTTAAGGGCGGTAAGTTAAGAAGAATTTTGTAGTTCCAACGGTAAAGAGACATAACCGGTAATATTCGTAACAGACATGGTGATAATAGACTTTGACGAACGATTGAAGATATTGTATACTATCTAACGCGGTTAGGGTATTATATTGGGCGGGTAGCTCAGCTGGGAGAGCATCAGTCTTACAAACTGGGGGTCCCAGGTTCGAGTCCTGGTCCGCCCACCATTTAGATTGAAGTATGCGGAGGCGTGGTGTAGTTGGTCTAACATACCAGTCTGTCACACTGGAGATCGCGGGTTCGAGTCCCGTCGCCTCCGCCACTCAAATTTGTCGTATCAGGTAATAGGTTTTTTCGTGCCGCGGTAGCTCAGTTGGTAGAGCAGGGGACTGAAAATCCCCGTGTCGGCAGTTCGATTCTGCCCTGCGGCACCATCTTCGATTTCAAGCGGAAGTGGCTCAGTGGTAGAGCATCGCCTTGCCAAGGCGAGGGTCGCGGGTTCAAATCCCGT
>SESX01000092.1 GCA_004367365.1 Candidatus Acetocimmeria pyornia | reverse complement strand
GGCTCCCGGTCGGGCCTCCAAGGGCGATGCCGTCTGTATCCTCCCCCGGGGAGGCAAGCCGGTCCGGAAGATAGACCACCGGCAGGTCTGCAACATGCTGCTCCATCAAGTATACGGCCAGTCGTAAAGCAAGCTCCTTCCCGCCGCGGGTAATGGCCACAATGGCCAAGTCTCCGGTTGCACCAGCACACTTCAACACTAACACCTTCTCCTTGTTACGTGTCCCTTCCTCACCTTTTCCAGTAATCACCTGTGACCAGAACGATAGCTGTGGCCGAATTCACCGTCGTAAAGGCGTGAGCGCTTACCCCGCGCGGCCAGAAAATCGCCAACCAGGATCAGTGCCGTACGGGTGATGCCTGCAGCCTGAACCTTTTCGGCAATGTCACCAATACACCCCGTCAGCACCCTTTCCTCGCCCGGCCAGGAGACCTTGTAGACAACGGCTGCCGGTGTATCCTGGTCATAGGCCGTGCCCAACTCGGCCACCACGCCTTCAATATCGTGGGCACTGAGGAAGATGCACATGGACGCCCGGTGAACTGCAAGACCAGCCAGTCTTTCCCCCGCCGGAACCGGGGTTCTGCCGGCCGTGCGCGTCAAGATCACAGTCTGGGACACCTCCGGAACCGTAAACTCACGTCCAAGGGCCGCCGCAGCCGCTAAAAAGGAACTCACGCCTGGCACGATTTCGTAACCAATCCCCTTCTGCTCCAAACCCTCCATCTGCTCTGCCACCGCACCGTAGAGACTGGGATCCCCTGGATGCAGCCGTGCCACCATCTTCCCCGCTTTCACCGACCGTTCCATGATATCCAGGGTCTCCTCCAGTGTCATACGGGAGCTGTCGTAAATTGCGCCGGCCCGCGTGAGCTCCAGGACGGCGGGATTGACCAGTGAACCCGCGTAGATAACAACGTCAGCGCGGGCCAGAATGCGGGCGCCCTTGAGGGTCACCAGCTCAGGGTCGCCCGGGCCAGCACCGATAAAGTAGACCTTCACCTGCAGCCACCCCCTGCCTTCATTGACCTGGTGTTCAGAATGTACCCGTTGCCGGCCTGTTTCGTGGCAGCACGTACCGGCTTCACCGGTTCGCGCCACTGCAACCTGCCGCCAGTTTGACTGGACGGGTCAGGTGTCAATTGAAGGAGGGGAGCAGGATCGATAACGAGCAGGGCCGGTTCCACCCCTCCTCTTGCTCACCCCTGGCATTGCGCGATCCCCCTGTTTGACAATGACCAGTGAAAGGTAATCGATCTTGTGACCTTCTTTCGGAGCCGGTCCCCACTCCACGACCTGCCCCTGCTGCCCTACTCGACTCAGGAAAACGGCCTGGCCGTCCAAGTCACGGTCGGCAAGCCAGGTAACCAAGCGGTTGTAGGTGCGGTTAACCTTCAACAGAACGATGGAATCAAACCGGTCCACGATCTCGTCCAGTTCTTCCGGGCGATCCGGCGCCGGCAGGACGGCCAACCGTTCCCCTCCCTCCACCAGGGACTCGTCGAGGACCGCCGCCGCGGCACTGGCTGCGGTGATCCCGGGCACAGTCTCCACGGGAACACCTGAGCCCAACCCCTTCAGGGTCCGCACCAGGTAGCCATAGGTGCTGTAAAAGGTCGGATCCCCCAGGGTAATGAAGACCACCGTTTTTCCGGCCGTCAACCGGTCCATGACCTTTTGCGCCGCGGTTTTCCAGTGGACACGAAGCCCCTTGTAGTCCCGCACCATGGGAAAATCAAGGGCCAGCCTTTCCTTGCCCGGTCGGAGGTACGGTTTGACAATGGAAAGGGCCACGCTCTCGCGGTCGCCTGCGGAACAGGGAAAGGCCACCACGTCGCATTCCTCCAGGAGCCGCCTGCCCTTGACAGTGATCAGTTCGGGGTCCCCAGGGCCCACCCCGACCCCGAAGAATTTGCCTTTCATCTCATTCCCTCCCCGGCTTTTGACCCGTGATAATCGTGACCGGGTTCTGGCCCCGCCAAAGGCGATGGACCCCGAAGGTCTCGGCCCGCGCCACCGTTACACTTACCATCTCAGCTTCGTAACCCAAGGCCTCTAGCACCGCCACCCCGTCGACAAAGGTATCGACGGTTACAGCCAGGACCACCACCAGGCCTCCCGGCCTCAGGTGTCGGTTGGCCCTTTCCAGGATCTCTGGCAGACGACCACCTGTTCCGCCAACGATAATTCTGTCGGCGCCCTCCAGTCCGTCCAGGACACCGGGAGCCTCGCCTTCGAGGATGATCACATTCTCGACCCCGAAGCGCTTCACATTGTGCCGCAGCACAGATACTGCCACCGGGTCTTTTTCCACAGCATAAACGCGTCCCTCCTGTCCCACCAGGAACCCAGCCTCGATGCTGATGGAACCCGTGCCGGCACCGATGTCCCAAACCAGGGCCCCAGGGAAAAGGCGTGCCTTGCTGAGGGCCACGGCCCGGACTTCTTGCTTGGTCAAAGGCACACCACCCCGCAAGTACCAATGGTCCGGAATACCAGGGGTCGAATAGCCCCATTTACCCATCCTGCTCATCACTCAAGATCACCACGCTGTTGGCCAGGCCTTCCACCTTGACGAAGTCCTGGGGTCTGCCGTCAAGAACCCGTTCCGTGGGGTAAGAAACATCGGCTGCAATCACCATCCGCCTGTCGGTTAGTCCTGCTTCCACCACTCTCCGGGCAATAACCTGGGGTGGGCAGCGGGCATCAGTCAGGATTGCCAGCTTCCTATGGATGCTGGCCGCCGCGGCAATATCCACCCCTTCCCGGCCGTGGGCACTGAGGAAAACGGCGTCCTCCCAGGTGAGCCCCGCCCGGGCAAAGGCAAGCTGGACCGAGCTGATGCCCGGAACCACCACCAATTCCTCCGGCTGAAAGTGCCGCCTGAGACAGGCCAGCACACTGTAGAACCCCGGGTCTCCCGACACCAGGACCAGCGTGCGCCGGCCCTGCCGTGCCTTGAGAAACCCCACCAACTCCGCCAGGTCGGCAGTGATCTCCTTCCGCTCCACGGTACCACGGCGCACCAAGGCAAGGGCACGCCTGCCGCCCACTACCACCTCGGCGTTGGCCATGAGACGGCGGGTGATGGGAGGGATGTAGTCCCCGGCTCCCGGCCCGGTACCAGCCACGTAGATCTTACCCTCAACCAAGTGGTGTTCTCCCTGGCTTCCACCGTCAAGTGCCCTTTCTCGGCACCTCTCGGTCTGATCATGTGTCGCCGCAGCCAGGTCGACACCCAGCTCGGCCGCCAGGTCATGCCCTCCCGAGTCGGCTGCAAGGATGCGGCGGCCTGATGCCAGGAGGATCGTGCCAACACGGAACCTGTCACCAAGATAGCTTTCGGCGCGCGCGCTGGCCCGGGCGGCCACCATTTCATACACCGGCAGTAGGTTTTCCCGGACCAAGATCCCCAGGACAGTCTCCGTGGTGTTGGCCCTGAGAATCTCCATCACTGTTTCGGGCGCCGCACCGAGGCATGCAGCACAGGCAGCAAGGGTTTCCATGCGGCCGTCAGCCACACGGCTGTGGGTATTGAAGACCCCTGCCGCCACCTTCACCAGCTTCCCGTGGTGACCCAGCAGGATCGCTCCCTTCATCCCAGCCTGTACTGCTTCCTGCAGCATGGCGCCGATGAAGTTGGATACCTGGACCACGGCCTCCGGCGGAAAGCCAAGTTCACAGGCCGTCCTCTCTCCCTTTCGTCCCGGTGTCATGACAACCACCTGGTACCCGGTTGCCTTGACCACTCCAAACTGCAGGGCCAGGGACTCCTTGAAGGCATCTTCAGACATCGGCTCCACGATACCGGTGGTCCCGAGGATCGAAATCCCACCCTTGATCCCCAAGCGTTCATTGAAAGTTCGGTGAGCCACCTCTTCGCCCTGGGGGACGTAAATGATGATCTCCACGCCCCGGTTGGGTGGCAAGACCTCGGCCACCTCCCTGCGGATGACCTCCCTCGGTACTGGATTGATGGCCGGCTCACCTACCGGCACCGGTAGCCCCGGCCTGGTGACCACCCCGACCCCCGGCCCCCCGGCAATGGTGATTCCGGTCCCGGCAGCAGCCCGGGCTTCAGCGCAGATGAGAAGCCCGTCGGTGACATCGGGGTCATCGCCGGCGTCTTTCCGGACCGCCGCCCGGGCAAAACCTTCGGCCTGCTCCAGGCATTCCAGCTCCAGTTCAAGGCCTTCACCGCCAGGTGTTCTCACCTTCACCCGCTGCGTTACCCGTCCAGTAAACAACATCAGGGTAGCTCCCTTGGCAGCCCCGGCGGCACACATGCCGGTGGTGTAACCACGACGCAACCTCATACCGTTTCGCAAAACGTAAGACATCAAAGGGCCTCCCGGATGCGGTCCATTACGACCTGGGCCAACCGCGGGTCTTCTCCCAGGTGGGACGCCAGCTTCACCTGTACACGCCCACCGTATGCCGCCTGGACCGCGGAGATCTCTTGAGGGATGTCTTCCCTGAGGTGCTGCCCCTTCGTGATGAACACAGGGGCGACAATGACCTCCCTGGCCCCTGCCTCGACGGCCTTGGCAATGGCCTCGTGCAGGGTCTGAAGTCCTGACTTGCGGTTCATAAAGGCAACCTCCAGGATGGGAACATGCAGTTGGGTCCTGACCATCTCCGCAATGTTCATGACCACCTTGTTAGCATCGCCGACAGAGGCCCTGCTGCCGTGCCCCAGGATTACAATCGCCCGTTCCATGGTGCATTCTCCCTTCACTGCGCCGTTGTGCCTGATGGCATTGATTAACTCCCCCCTGGTCCGCGGTACTGTCTCCCCTCTCAGCTGGCCGGTGAGCTTTAGGTGGGAAGATACCTCCAGAACCCACGGCAAGGGGAAACCAGTGGCTTCGAGCATTTCCCGGTCTGAGAAAAACTGGGGCGGAGGCCCACCGCAGCTGACCACACCTGCATCGAGCATAAAGATGTGGTCGGCCCAGGCATAGGCCAGGTCAACGTCATGGGTTGAGATCACCACCGTTGTTCCTTCCCGGTTGACCCGGTCAAGCAGGTCCATGATCCGGGATGCTGTCGCAGGATCAAGATAGGCCGTAGGCTCGTCGGCAATCAAGACCACCGGCCTCATGGCCAGGATATCAGCGACCGTCACGAGCTTTTTCTGCCCCAGGCTCAAGGCATGTACCGGCCGATCCCTGAGGTGCCAGAGCCCCGTCGCATGGAGCACCTCCTGGACCCGGCTCCTGGTTTCCTCCGCCGTCAACCCAAGGTTAAGGGGTCCGAAAGAAATCTCCTCCCAAACGTTAGCTGAAAAAAGCTGGCTATCCGGGTCTTGGAAGACCAGCCCCACCTGGCGGCGCAGTTCTGCCAGGGTGTGCCGGTCGTAAGTCACCTTTTCTCCCGCAAAACGAACCAGGCCCTTTTGGGGCTGCAGTAACCCGTTGAAGTGCATGAAAAGTGTAGACTTTCCCGCCCCATTACACCCGAGAAAGGCCACCTTTTTCCCCTCTTTCACAGCACAGGTTACACCCTTTAAAGCCCACGTACCATCAGGATATCGGTACTCGATCCCGTCAGCCTCCAGAATGTACCCCGACAAGCCCAACACCTCCAGTCAGCAAAGCGAGAAGGAAAATGGCGGTGATGATAAGGGCAATGGCCAAAATGTTGCGGAGCGAAACCGACCATCTCAGGTCCAGCACACGGATTTCACCGTCATAACCCCTGGCCAGCATCGCCAAGTATAGAATTTGAGCGTAGTGGTAGGCTTTGCCAAAGAGCATGGAAACCAAGCTGGCCAGGGAGCGATAGGCAATACGCAGGGAGCTGTAACCCAGCCGTGCATCCTGGGCCCGGTGCACAGCTTCCGCAGCTGCCAGGAGAACGAAGATGAATCGATAAATCAAGGTCACCAACTCAAGAATCAGCGCCGGGAAGCGCAGCCTGCGCAAGACCCAGACAATTTCAACCATCGGTGTCGTGAGGGATAGAAAGTACAGGCAGCCAAGAGCACCCAGGGAACGACTGAAAAGCCCCACAGCGGCAGAGAATCCGCTCGGCGTAACGCCCACCACCAGGCCGCCGAGGTCCACGTACCAGGCCATGGCCGAGGGGCTCTTGTTCAGGGTAACCGAGAAAACTACGGTCGCCCCACCCAGCAGGATAAAGGAGGCCGGTACTGTCATCAGCCGCCCGAGAACCTGCCAGGGGATTCCGGCACCGAAAACAAGCAGTCCAAACATGACCAAGAGCACCACAACCGGAACCACGGGTGACCGGGCGGCAAAACAAAGGACAAAGGCCAGGACGGTGAAGAGAAACTTTTCCCCGGGGTGAACCGTACGCAGACGGTTATCATAAGAGTACCTGTCGATGATGATCATGACCTGCCTCCGTGTCCGGCACGACGCCGGCCGTACAGGTAACCGAAATAGAATCCAATGAAGCCGGCCCCCAAGGCTGCCTGGAGGGCAAAGAGAAGTGACTCCATCGCCCCGCCAGGAGGCTCCCAGACCGGTGAGAACCAGGGTCGGTAATGGGGCCGAATTTGGTTGATGGCTTCCTTGGCCAAGGTATCGGTACCCGGGAAATTGGTGCCCTCCGGGGTGACCAGGGCAAAGACGGCAACAGCCACCACAACCACAAGGATTACCCAGTTGCAAACCTTAGGCATCACCACGACCTCCTTCCTCACCTGCCGGGTTCCCGCAGCAGAACCTTCAGCTCTTTAAGCTCTCTCGCATTATGAGCCACCAGCGCGTTGAAAACTACCACCATCAGCAGTCCTTCGCTGATGGCCAAGGGGATCTGGGTGACCGCGAAGATGCCGCCAAACTTCAGGAAGGAGCTGACCACACCTCCAGGTTCAGCTGGAAAGGCCAGTGCCAGCTGCAACGATGTCGTTACATAGGTCGCCAGGTTACTGAAAGCAACCGCCAGAAAGACGCCCAGCCATTGAGGCACAGCAAGCCCCCGGCAGAACTTGAAGATTCCGTAGGCCAGCAGCGGTCCCACGACCCCCATGGAAAAGGTGTTGGCCCCCAAGGTAGTCAGACCGCCGTGGGCCAGCAGGACGGCTTGAAAAAAAAGGACGATGACGCCGATGACCGTCATTGTCATCGGTCCGAAGAGGATGGCACCCAGGCCAACCCCGGTGGGGTGAGAACTACTGCCTGTTACAGAAGGCATCTTCAGCGCCGAGAGCACGAACACGAAAGCCCCTACTAGCCCCAAGAGCATTTTCAAACCGGGATTGGCGGCCAGGGTCCGCCTGATCCTCTGAAAGCCAAGGTACAGGAAAGGTAAAGTGAGAGCTGTCCAGAAAAGGCTCCACACTGGAGGGAGAAAGCCTTCCATGATGTGCATGGCATGAGTAGGGGCGGGATAGATTACGAAGATCAAGACCATCATCATGAGCAAGCCGATCCTGACACCGACACGTGGCATGTGGGTATTCATGACCGTCCCTGCGAGGCTGTGGGTGCACATCTCCACGGCTCCCAACACCCGTCTAAAACCGGTCTTCATTTTGACACCCCCGACAAAGTACGTCAGCCCGCACAAAACAGAAAATCCTCAACCTTCGTCAAGAAAGCTGAGGATATTACCACCCTTACGTACTCCCCCCTTTCTCCGCGAAGGGACCTCCTGAGTACAGGCAGATGGCAGGTCTCCTGGCTTCCGGTTCATCGCTGTCCTTGCCCCTTCCCAGGTTAAGACACCCAGTGGATCTGGCAAGAACTCACCGGTTACAGTGGCGGGACCGCTCGGGATTCTCACCCGATTCCCTTTTCAGCTCCCAGGCGGGAGCAACCACCTACCGCCCTGTATTGACTTGTCACCAAAAAATCGCTTCGACGACCGCTGCCGAAAAGAGATCATCGGGCACGGCTATAGAAAGAGATCATCGGGCACGGCTATAGTAAGTATTAGCGGTGTTAGGAAAATTATACTATGGAAACTTCCCCCAGGTCAAGGAACTGGATACCGGTGGCAGGGCTTGACCCCTACCAATGCCATTATTGCCGGCACAGCCGTAATTCACGAAGCACACCTGGTTACGCGAAAATCAAGCATTTTCGAATGGTGAAGGAACTGCTCGTTTTTGACGTGCCTCGTGACTATTAATCAGTGCATGTTACTCCCAGGCAGGCTTTTTTATGTCTTGTCCCGCTGGAGAGGTGTTGAAGCAGCATTGCAATAAAGACTGCACCGGACTGTCTAATGCACTTGCCGCCGTCTAGCCTCTGCTTCGCGCAGCAGGCGCACCAGCACCGTTTCGACGCGGAGCTCGCTCTTCCGAATCTTCATACTGTCCGCCAGGCGGTTAGCAGCGTCGATGGCCGTCCGGGCCAGGATGCGCGGCACTGACAAGTGAGCCTTGTCACCGACACTTGGCACCTGGCAGTCAAAAAGCAACTCCCCAGCGACTGGCCTCAGGGTATCCGCAGGCAGGTCGTTGATGCGAATACACTCACGCTCCTCGAACAGTAATTTGACTTCGCGAAGAACCGGCCAAAAAAGCGCTCCGTCCCCGGAAAACCGCGCCCTGGCATCAAGAAGACTGCGGATCACCAGGAAGTTGAGCATCTCATGCACTTGAGCAGCGCGTATGTTCTCGCGTTCGATTCGACTTGCCGCGAGGTAAGGATGGAATTCCTGCCGGGCCATCTCGTTAAGTTTTTCTTGTAACGGTTCAACCTCAGCTTCTGTGAGGGACTCTGCCTCTGCTAGGTGCAGATCCTCAAGGTCGCTCCACGCCCGGATAAGTCGAACCTCACGTGTGCCGCCAGCCCCGCGGCAAGCCGCCGCATAGCCCACCATCTCAACACCATCCATACCAGGAACCGGGACAGCGACCCGTCGTACACACGCGGGAAGTTCGAACCTGCCCAAGTGATTCAAGACAGCGTTGAAGTACGGATCACCGTACGAGGCAAAATGAACACGTGTACCACCATCAGCCAGACCTTCCTCGTAAAGTTCGCGTGAGACGGTAAGAACCGTACCATTGGGCACACCATCGATACCGCATATGATCAGCGTTGGCTTTTCAGGTTCTGCCGACGTAACACAGCCCAAATCACGCAGATACCGCGATCCGCTCAGTGCTTTCCATATCGCCGACAGGTTTACCGGTACGGGCCACCGGTTATCTGACCGAGCCATCCGCATATAGATTTCGTAAAGCTCCTTCGGGTGGATCTCCATGCTCTCCGTGCGTTGACGCTGAACCTTGATCCTTTCCCGGGCGCGGGCCTCCAGGTCCTCAGGGGTCAGCCGTCCTTCGGCCAGTTTTTGAAAGTCCTCTGGGTCCACCGGGAGCAGCGAGATTTGCTGGGTGCCGACGATCATGTTTGCCTCGGCGAGACGGGACAACAAACGCCCGTACACGACCTCCTCGGCGCTGCCGGCATAGCAGAGGTTAAGGACTTGGATCTCCTTGTGTTTCTGTCCAATGCGGTCAATACGCCCGATCCGCTGCTCGACTTTCATGGGATTCCACCCGAGATCGAAGTTAACCAGCAGGTCAGCGGTCTGCAGATTCAGACCTTCAGCAGCTGCATCCGTACACACGAGGACGTCAATCTCACCGCGCAGGAACCGCTCCTTTACCTCTTCACGGTCCACACGAATCATGTGGCCTGTACCCGGGTCGAAATACTCGGCTCCCTGGCCTGAATAGGTGCCGATGAGCATCTGCGGTTCGACCTGGCGCAACCGGGCAACGAGATCCTTGAGCGTATCGTAGAAACGGGTGAAGATGACAGTCTGCTTGATGCGCCCGGTTTGCCCGTTCCGACGCTTGTCGAGGGTTTGCAAGAGCACCTGCATCTTCGACGAGGGCCCGGTAAGGTCTGACATGCTATCGATCATGGTCTTGAGATGGATGCGCTCCCACTCAAGGTCGGCCGTGGTCCGGTTTCGAAGCAGGGACCCAACGGCCACTGAATCGTCTTCCTCCTCACCTTCAAAGACCAAGTCCTGGAGCGAGGAAACCCCCGCTCCGGACTCATCTACCTCCTGAACGAGCTGGTGCCTGAGGGTGGCCTTTACCTTGTGTAAACGTCGCCGCAAAGTCTCGCGGAGCGCATAGAGACTGGACGCGAACCGAAGCCGCAGGAAGCTCAGCAGGAAGCTCACCATCTGCCGACTCTGATGGTCTCCGTGTGTTCTGATTTGCTTTGCCAGACCCTCGCAGTATTCCTCGAGCTGGTCATAAACACGCCGCTCCAACGAC
>SESX01000091.1 GCA_004367365.1 Candidatus Acetocimmeria pyornia | reverse complement strand
CTTGATGGCCGGAGCCTTGTTAACCCTGGGCCGGCTCGAGGGTATTCAGCGCCCGGCCTTAGGGACGTTAATACCCTCGGTTAAAGGGAGAGGTGTTCTCCTCCTGGATGTGGGGGCAACGGTATCGGTAAGACCGGAAAACTTACTGCAGTTTGCCGTCATGGGCAGCATTTATGTCAATCAGGCCCTGGGGATTACCCGGCCCCGGGTGGGACTTCTCAACGTAGGTGTGGAAGAAACCAAGGGGAACGAGGTGGTGAAAAGGGCTTACTGTTTGCTGGCAAGCAGTAACCTGAACTTCGTTGGGAACGTGGAAGGGCGTGACATTATTTCCGGAGTCGCCGATGTGATTGTCTGTGATGGTTTTGTTGGGAACGTGGTTTTAAAGCACACCGAAGGTCTTGCTGCCGCCCTCTTTACCTTTTTTAGACGCGAATTCAAGAAAAGTGTAAGGACTAAAATTGGGGCATATCTTCTGGCTCCGGCCCTCAGGGCGGTTGCCGGCCGGTTGGATTACGCCGAGTACGGCGGGGCCCCGTTGTTGGGGGTAAATGGTATTTGTATCAAGTGCCACGGCAGTTCCCGGCGGCGGGCTATCCAGAATGGGATCCGGGTGGCCTGCAGGCTGGTTGCTGGTGACCTTACCAGTCAAATTCGTAGTAATCTTGGTGCAGAGAATGGGGAAAAGGGGGCCAGTCATGAGTAGGGCAGTTGGGATTACCGGTCTTGGGGTGGCCTTACCCGAGCGGGTACTGACAAACAAGGACCTGGAAAAAATGGTTGAGACAAGTGACGAGTGGATCACGCAGCGCACCGGGATCAGGGAACGCCGGGTGGCGGACGACTACACGGCGGCCTCGGACCTGGGTACCGTAGCGGCGCGGCGCGCCCTGGCCGTGGCCGGACTGGACCCGGCCGATGTGGAATTAATCGTGGTTGCTACGGTTACTCCCGACATGATGTTTCCAGCCACAGCTTGCCTGGTGCAGGCGAATCTGGGTGCCGTGAAGGCGGCTGCCTTTGACCTGGAGGCCGGCTGTACCGGGTTTATATATGCCCTGGCGGTGGGGTCCCAATTTGTAGCTTCTGGTGTTTACGACAATGTCTTGATCATCGGGGCAGAAACCCTTTCCAAGATTGTGGACTGGACAGACCGGGGAACCTGTGTCCTGCTGGGGGACGGGGCCGGTGCTGCTGTTCTTCAGCCTGCGCGGGCTGGGGAAGGGATCCTTTCTTTCTATCTCGGGGCCGACGGGAACGGAGGGGACCTGTTGAAACTGCCTGCCGGTGGTTCACGGATCCCTATTACGCACCAGGCGATTGACGACCGGCTCCATTACCTCAAGATGAACGGGAATGAGGTCTACAAATTTGCCGTCAAGACCATGGGCGAGGCGGCCCAGCAGGCCCTGGAGAAGTGTGGTTTAGGGAAAGAGGACATTGATGTCCTGGTACCTCACCAGGCCAACATGCGCATCATTCGTTCGGCCGCGAAAAGGTTTGGCCTTCCGCCGGAGAAGGTAATTACCAACCTGGACCGGTATGGAAACATGTCGGCGGCTTCAATTCCGGTTGCCCTTGAAGAGGCGGTGAAAGACGGCAGGATTAACCCTGGAGATATCGTTCTTCTGGTTGGTTTTGGTGCTGGTCTAACCTGGGGTGCAAGTGTGGTCCGGTGGGGCGAGCTTACACTATAATGCCTGGGAGTGGGAGGGTAACATGAGCCGAGTAAGAATTGTCACCGACAGTACAGCCGATTTGTTCCCCCAGCAGCTGGAGGAATACAAGATCGGTATGGTCCCGTTGAAGGTGCGGTTTGGGGAAGAGGTTTTCCGGGATGGGGTAGACATGACCCCGGAGGCGTTTTTTGAAAAGTTGGCCGTGTCCACGCACCACCCCTCGACTTCACAGCCTTCCCCCGGGGAGTATGCTGAGACGTACCGCCGCCTGCTGGAGGAGGGGGCGGAGAGTATCATTTCCATTCACCTGTCATCAAGGCTAAGCGGGAGCTTTGAATCCGCACGAATAGCGAGGTCAATGCTGGAGGAAGCTGACATTGAGGTAGTTGATTCCAAGCTGGCTTCCATGGGTTACGGTTTGATTGTTCTTGAGGCAGCACGAGCGGCAGCCCAGGGGGCAGGCAAGGAAGAGGTTCTCCGGTTGGTAACCGAGACCCTGCAGCGAGCACGGATTTACTTTGCCGTTGACACCCTGGAATACCTGGAGAAAAACGGCCGGATCGGCCGGGCCCAGGCCCTGCTGGGAAGTCTTTTAAACATTAAACCTATTCTCACCCTTGATAATGATGGTTACGTGGCTGCCCGTGAGAAGGTGCGCGGGGCCAAGAAGGTTATCCCGCGCCTGCTGGAAATCATCAGGGAGCATGTACCTCCCGGCAGCCGGATCAGGTGTGCCGTGGTTCACGGGGATGCAGAGGATCGGGCTCTGCAGGTCCAGGCGGAACTGGAAAAGACATACCAGGTAGATGAGGTCCCCCTGCACTGGATCGGTCCGGTGATTGGCACCCATACCGGCCCAGGGACGCTCGGAATTGTTTATTACCCGGAGTAGGGCCCAATGCCGTATCCATGCCGGTGGTGTCACGACCCTGGTCACTGGCTCGGTGGGTCTGTGGCAAGACCCTTTGTGTCGACCGAGGGGTCGTGGAAAAACAGGGCGAGGGAGTGTAACTGGGGGAGCCTGACTTTAATGTTTTAAGCACTGACGATACCAAGCCTGAGAAGTAGAGGTGTTAATTGCTGTGTCGAAAATCGCCTTTGTCTTTCCGGGCCAGGGGGCCCAATACGTAGGAATGGGTAAGGACCTGGCTGAAAACTACCCGGTGGCCGCCGGGGTTTACGAGGAAGCCAGCAGGGTACTGGGATTTGACGTTGGTCGTCTCTGTTTCGAGGGTCCGGAAGAGGAACTTAAGAAAACCGAATACACGCAACCAGCAATCCTGACCACGAGTATTGCCTGCCTTCGGGTTCTTCACCAACACGGTATCAAACCTGACATGGTGGCCGGGCTTAGCCTCGGTGAGTATTCGGCCCTGGTGGCCGCTGGTGTCCTGGAGTTTACCGATGCCGTCCGCCTGGTACGAAACCGGGGCCGGTACATGCAGGAGGCAGTTCCTGTGGGAGAAGGTGGGATGGCGGCCATTATCGGGTTGGACCACCGGAAGGTGCAGGAGGCGTGTCGTGAAGGGGCGGCCCGCGGGATTGTTGAGCCCGCCAACTTTAACTGCCCTGGGCAGGTGGTCATTTCGGGTCATCAGGAAGCAGTGGAAATGTCCATTGAGGTTGCCAGGTCCCTGGGAGCGAAAAAAGTGGTTCCATTGAAGGTGAGTGCCCCCTTTCACTGCCAGTTGATGCGTCCAGCCGGCGAGAGGTTGGAGCATGACCTGGCTGAAGTTGAGATGAGTGAACCGGTGATTCCAGTCTTTGCCAATGTTTCTGGCCGTCCCGTTCAGGGAGTTGCTGACATCGAGCGTTCGCTGGTGCAGCAGGTGTCGCGACCGGTTCTTTGGGAAACGACCATACGACGCATGTTGAAGCAAGGAGCACAATTATTCTTAGAAGTTGGCCCTGGAACGACGCTCAAAGGCTTTATTAAGAAGATCGACAGGAAGGCCAGGGTCCTCAGTGCCGGGGACCTTCCCTC
The DNA here is from genome assembly GCA_004367365.1 of Candidatus Acetocimmeria pyornia. Classification (GTDB taxonomy): domain Bacteria; phylum Bacillota; class Sulfobacillia; order UBA3575; family UBA3575; genus Acetocimmeria; species Acetocimmeria pyornia. The sequence continues at coordinate 6,615 of SESX01000091.1, read as the reverse complement.
GATAGACAGAATTCTTGATTCGTGGCAGGGGGCTTGCTATAATGTTGCTGACAGATAGGGTGGCAGTAGTGACGGGAGCTTCCCGCGGAATCGGGAGGGCCACGGCCGCAGCCCTGGCGAGGGAAGGAGCCCGGGTTGTTGTTAATTACCGCCGAGACATGGGGGCCGCGGAGGCTGTGGCAGCAGGAATCGCGGCCTCGGGCGGGGAGGCCTTCCTTTACCAGGCCGACGTGGCCGACTTTGCTCAGGTCCAGCGGATGTTCAAGGAGATCCGTGACCGGTTCGGCCGGGTAGATATCCTGGTGAACAACGCCGGTATTACCCGGGATGGTTTGGTGGTCAGAACGCGGGATGAAGACTGGGATGCAGTTATGGATACCAATCTCAAGGGCACCTATAACTGTATTCGGTCAGTGGCCCGGATCATGATGAAGCAGCGCCATGGGAGGATCGTGAACCTCTCTTCTGTTGTCGGACTGGTTGGAAACCCAGGTCAAGCCAACTACTGTGCGGCCAAGGCTGGGATTGTCGGTCTTACCAAGGCAGTGGCTAAAGAACTTGCATCGAGGGGTATCCTGGTGAACGCTGTAGCCCCAGGATTCATTGCCACCGATATGACCGGCGACCTTCCACAGGAAATGGTTGAATCTATGCGGTCCAGAATACCACTGGGGAGGTTGGGTCGTCCGGAGGATGTTGCTGAGGTGGTTGTTTTTTTGGTTTCCGACAGGGCTTCCTACCTAACCGGCCAGACCATAGTGGTTGACGGCGGTCTAACGATGTCCGATGGTCTGCTTTAAGACTGAGCATTTAAACCCTTTTCATAATCCCATCATTACGTTCTGCAACTGACGAAGAAGGGAGGTGACGGCCGGTGGCGGATGCAATCTTTGAGAAGGTCAAAGATATTATTGTTGACCAGTTGGGTGTCGATGAAAGTGAGGTTACCCCTGAGGCTTCGTTCCTGGATGATTTGGGGGCGGATTCCCTTGATATCGTGGAGCTGATCATGGCCCTCGAAGAGGAATTTGATCTGGAGATACCCGACGAAGATGCCGAGAAGATAACAACGGTGGGTGACGCCGTTGAATACATTCGAGAACACTCCTAAGGTGGAAGTGGAAAAAGGGAGGTCCCGTGGGTATTCTGCGGGACTTCTTTTGCTCACCGAAGCCGTGAAGAGAGGTGGAACCCATTGAAGAAGAGAATCGTGGTCACGGGGATGGGAGCAATAACCCCACTGGGCATCGGTGTGGAAACACTTTGGGATGGCTTGGTCAACGGGCGGTCGGCGGTACAGAGAATTACCCGCTTTGACCCCTCAGATTTCCCGACCCAAATCGCGGCTGAGGTGCCGGACTTTAACCCGACCGATTTCATGGACCGGAAGGAAGCACGAAGGATGGACCGGTTCACCCAGTTCGCCGTGGCGGCTGCGGGTATGGCTTTACAAGACGCTGGTTTGAACCTCGATAACGAAGACCCTTTCAGAGTCGGGGTGGTACTGGGAACGGGTATTGGCGGGATGGAGACCCTCACCAAGCAGTTTGAGATCCTTTATGAAAAGGGTCCAAGCCGGATGAGTCCATTTTTCGTCCCCATGATGATCGCCAACATGGCTGCCGGTATGGTTGCCATTCTGGCTCAAGCCAAAGGACCCAATACCACGGTGGTTACAGCCTGTGCTGCCTCTGCCAACGCCGTGGGTGAGGCGGCACGGATTTTGAGATCCGGGGATGCCGACATTATCCTTACCGGCGGTACGGAAGCCGCCATCACTCCCATTGCCGTGGCCGGGTTCTGCGCTATGAAGGCGATGTCGACCAACAACCAGGATCCAGAAGGGGCCAGCCGGCCTTTTGACGCCCGACGAGATGGATTCGTGATGGGTGAGGGGGCAGGGATTCTCGTCCTGGAGACCCTGGAACACGCCTTGAAGCGCGGTGCCAGGATCTACGCTGAAATCGCTGGGTATGGAACAACCTCGGATGCTTACCATATTACAGCACCTGACCCTGAGGGGATCGGAGAGGCGACCGCCATGAGGCTCGCCTTGGCGGATGCTGAAATGGCTCCGGAAGATATCCAGTACATTAATGCCCACGGGACTTCTACCCCTGCCAACGATAAGTGTGAAACCAAGGCCATCAAAGCGGTGTTTGGTGACCATGCCCGGAGGTTGGCCATAAGCTCCACGAAGTCAATGATCGGCCACCTCTTAGGGGCAGCGGGTGCCGTGGAGTTGATGGCTGCCATCATGACCATTGAGCGGGGAATTATTCATCCTACCATTAACTACCAGGACCCCGACCCGGAGTGTGACCTGGATTATGTTCCTAACCAGGCCAGGCCTGCCCGGGTTGATGCTGTCCTTTCCAATTCTTTCGGATTCGGCGGCCAGAACGCAAGCCTGGTGGTTTCTAGGTATACCGGGTAGGGATAGCCAGGACCCACCAGGTCTTTCTGCGGGCCAGCCTGTGGAGCGTCGGAACACCGGAGGCAGCAGCGGTGAATCAGAATTGTGAGTCTCGAACCCTCACTGGCCCTGGTTGCCCTGGCTCAAGTTTTCGGCAGCCGGACCCAGGGGCCAGGAAGAATGGATGCGGGTGGAGCCAGGAGCAGCCAGGGCCGGTAAGGTTCGGGTTCGCGTTTACACTGGATAAACCAGTTTTCGGAGTCGAGGGTGGCGGAGAATAATGAAGGCTGAACCTGGGTGGATCGCTAAAAAGGTTGAGGGGATTTTGGGGTCGCCTGTCAACAACCCGAATCTCTTTCTTGCGGCCTTGACCCATAGTTCCTATGCCAACGAGCACCTTGATGAAGGTGCAGAACACAATGAACGGCTTGAGTTTCTGGGTGACGCGGTACTGGAACTGGTGGTAAGTGAGTACCTTTACCGCGCATACCCGGATCTACCTGAGGGGGACCTCACCAAAGTGCGGGCTGGTGTTGTCTGTGAGCCTACCCTGGCCAAGAAGGCGCGGGAGCTGGGGGTTGGTAACCTCGTACTGCTGGGCAGGGGAGAAGAGATGATGGGGGGCCGGGAAAGGGATTCACTTTTGGCGGACGTCTTCGAGGCTTTGACCGGGGCCCTGTACCTGGATAGGGGGTTGGAGGCGACACGGTCCTTCATTGTCCGCACCCTGGCGGAAGAGATTGATTCCCTGGTCAACAACCCGCGGAGCCATGACTTTAAGAGTATGCTGCAAGAGTTGGTCCAGCAAAGGGACCACACGGCACGCATTACGTATCAGGTTGTACAGGAAAGGGGTCCCGATCACAACAAGGTTTTCGAGGTTGTTGTAAAGGTCAACGGGCGGTTGTACGGGTGCGGGAGGGGTAAAAGCAAGAAGGGTGCTGAACAACAGGCAGCGGCCCAAGCCCTGGAAAAACTCGGTTAGACATGTCGCAGGATGCGGAAAACCCGGCCCACTACCCGGGTCCTGTTCCCCGTTGATTTAATGACGTCCGCGGTTTGACCGGGGTGAACCAGAAGGACGTGGTCACCGGCTCGGTAGAAGAGACGGATACCGTGTCGTCCGTCGGGAAAACGAGCAAATACCCAATCTCCATCAGAAGGACCGGTAGCAGGGTCGATGAGGACGATGTCACCGGCGGTGAGGGTTGGTTCGTATTCGGCCGATTCTAAGCGGTAAGCCAGAATTTCGCCGCCTTCAGTGCCTGGGGATAAGTGGTGGGCAAGGCTTTGGCCGGATGAAAGCTGCAGTTCGCCCTTTGGACCAAACCCGCGGATCCATCTTACCGGAAGTTCCCCGTAACGGTCGTGTTTTGCTTCCTTCAGCTTACCTGTGGGTCTACGGGGTTCTTGGTACCCCTTGGTCCGAGTGATGGGGAATTGTCCGGTGAGGACTGCTCTTTTGAAGTTCTTGATCCCGTAAAATTTAGCTTTTTCCAGCCAGTAATAGACTGATTTTTCTTCTGAATAGCCGAGTTTACGCGCCAACTCCTTGACGGTAATAGACGGGTTTTCTTGAATGAACTGGGCCATCCTTTGTAGTACTCTCACCGGCCTATACCTCCACCTGCGACCAATACAAATGTAAGAGTTATATCTTGTAGAGCTGATACCTTTACCCAGAACCTGTAGAACCGAGATGGCGGAGATACAGGTAACGTGTATATCTTCCGGGTCGGGCTCTGTGACAAGGTGTGACAACGGTATCCTGAGGGGAAGGAATTATTGGGTAGAGCAGCGAATACATTAGAGCCAAAAGGGGCATTTCTCCAAGGAACACCTCACAGTTATTGATACCGTTCCTAATCTGGGAGGAGGTATTCAAGAACGTGGAAGTCCTCAAAGTTTCTGCCCATTCAAACCCTAAATCTGTCGCAGGCGCTCTAGCTGCTGTTCTTAGGGAACATGGTACAGCAGAAGTTCAGGCGGTGGGAGCAGGTGCGGTAAATCAGGCAGTTAAGGCAATTGCTATTACCCGTGGTTTTGTAGCCCCCAACGGGACCGACCTTGTTTGTGTTCCGGCCTTTACTGAGATAGAAATAGACGGTGAAGAGCGGACAGCCATCAGATTCCTGGTGGGACCCAGGTAAGGGCATCTGGGGTGTGTCCCCCTCTCAGCCAGTCAAGAGGCTTCGGTCAACCTGTCTGATCAAGGACAGGTTTTTTGTTAGGTTAGCAGACGGGTCAAGGTTTCCGGGCGCGGGTTCTGTATGGTAAAATGGTGAAGGGTCTTGGAGGGTGGGGTATGTACCTGAAACGACTCGAACTTTTCGGGTTCAAATCCTTTGCCGATAAGACTCGGATCGAGCTGGATCCGGGCATTACCGCTATTGTTGGTCCCAACGGCAGCGGCAAGAGCAATATCACCGACGCTATTGCCTGGGCCTTAGGGGAACAAAGCCTGCAAAAACTCAGGGGTCAGCGGATGGAAGACGTCATTTTTTCCGGAAGTGACGGCCGAAAGCCTCTGGGGTTGGCCGAGGTGGTCCTAACCCTGGACAACAGTGATGGAACCTTACCGCTTGATTTCACTGAAATCATGGTGGGGCGGCGTTTCTACCGGGGTGGCGAAGGTGAATACCTGCTAAACGGAGTTCCGTGCCGGTTGAAGGACATCACGGAACTTTTTCTGGATACGGGGGTAGGTAAACAAGCCTACTCTTTTATCGGCCAGGGGCAAGTGGAACAAGTGTTGAACCAGAAACCGGACCAGCACCGCACCCTTTTCGAGGAAGCAGCCGGGATCAACCGTTACCGCTACCGGAAAAAGGAAGCCCAGCGGAAACTTGAGCAAACCAATGAACGTCTCCTTCGCGTGAACGACATTATCTCCGAACTCGAAACAAGGTTAGGACCCCTCGAGAAGGAAGCAAAGAGGGCTGAACACTACAGCCGTCTGCGGGCAGAACTGAGGGCTACAGAAACCACTCTTTTTTTCCACCAGATCGAGTCTGTTCTCCGTCGCCGTGAAGAGCTGAGCAGCTTGGTAGCCGGGCTGCAACAACAGGTCACGGAGAAGGAGGCCCAGGCTGTTTCCCTAGAGAGAGAGGTTTCCTCTCACCGCGAGCAGATGGTAGACCTGGTAGCCCACCTGGCCAGTCTTGACAAGCTTTTGCACGACGTCACCCTGCAGGAAGACAAGCTTGAGACCAGGCTTCAGGTGTTGGAGGAAAGGAAGAAGGCTTTAGCCGGGGAAATGGAGAAAACCAAGGCGGACCAAGAGGCCCGACAGGGGGAGCTGGCTGCCCTGGAGGAGGAAATCTCTCGGAGTGAAGAACTTCTCTCCCGGTTGGACGACCGTATTGCCGGTGATGAAGGAGAACTGGCCCGCCTGGAAAAAGATCTAAAGGTTCTCGGGCAGCTCCTGCGCCGGGAGCAGGAAGAGGTAGACCAGGGCAAGGGGAATGTAATTGATGTTTTAGGGCAGATAGCCGAGAAAAGGAACGAGATCTCGGGTTTAGAAAGTGCCGGGAACAGGATCAGGCGGTCCCTGGAGAAGCTCCGAAAGGAGAAGGGACTACGGGAGGCGGAACTGGCTTCCCGGTCGCAGCAGGTGGCTGCACTCCAGCGGGAGGCAGAACAACTCCAGGCGGCTCTCCAGGAAGAGAAGAGCCGGCTCGCAGAACTGGCTGCCGACAAAAGGAAGCTCCTGGAGAGACTGAAGGAAAAAGAGAAACTCCGGAAAGGTCTGGAACGAAAGCTAAGTTCACTTGCCGCTGAACTGCAAGCCCGCCGAAGGATGGAGCGGGGGTTAGGGGGATATAACTCGGGTGTCCGGGCGATTCTGAAGGCCTGCGAGGCCGGAGCCGAGTTCTCGGACGGGATCCTGGGGACGGTAGCCGATCTGATACAGGTACCGGACAAGCTGGAGTGGGCCGTGGAGGTGGCCCTGGGCCCTGGGCTGCAGTTTATTGTTACCGAAACCGAGGGGCATGCCCGGGAGGCCATCGAATACCTGGACCGGACGGCGTCTGGTCGAGCTACCTTTCTGCCCCTGGACATCATCAGGGAACCGGGAGTGGGCGACCTCAGAAACAAGGTAACCATGGTCAGCGGGATTCTGGGGCTGGCAGCCGACCTTGTTCATTACGACCAGCCTTTGAGGCCAGCAGTGGCCCACCTCCTGGGGCGAGTTGTAG
>SESX01000090.1 GCA_004367365.1 Candidatus Acetocimmeria pyornia | reverse complement strand
TGTCCTGTTTGTGGCGTCGGACCGGAGATGTTCGAAGAAGTGGAAGGGGAGACAGCAGAAGAGCCTATAACCGCTGAGGAAAGGGCGAAGGTCAAGGCCGCAATACACAAGTTTTCTTACGGCCTCTTCGTTATTGGTTCCAGGAAGGGAGATAGTATTAACGCTCAGACGGCCAATACTGCCTTTCAGATTACCAGTGACCCGGACAGGGTGGCCATAGGAATCAACAAGGCCAACCTTACTTGGGAATATATCAGCCAAAGCAGGGTTTTCAGCATAAGCATCCTCGGTCGAGGTCAAATTGATACTGTGAAGCACTTCGGTTTCCAGTCTGGCAGGAAGGTTGATAAGTTCAGCGACGTCTCTTACTTTACAGCCAAGACGGGGGCTCCGATCCTCGAAGATTGTTTGGCCTGGCTGGACTGTCAGGTGCAGCAGGAAGTGGATGTTGGAACGCACACGATCTTCGTGGGGCTAGTCGTTGGAGGTGATAGGTTAAAGGACGAAGACCCGCTGACCTACGCTTACTACAGGCAAAACAGGTAAATCTGGTCTAGCTCTTGACCTATGGAGCCTTGGAGACCTGATAAATAGAAGGGGGTAAAGAAATGTCCAAGTATCAGTGCGGAGTATGCGGTTATACTTATGACCCGGCAGAGGGGGACGAGGATAACGGGATTCCTCCGGGAACGGCTTTTGAAGACCTACCGGAAGACTGGGTTTGTCCTGTGTGTGGAGTCGGAAAAGAAGAGTTCCAAGAGGTGGAATAATGCAGCCGGTCAAGATCAAGGACGACATCTACTGGGTTGGTGCTGTGGACTGGGACATCAGGAATTTTCACGGCTACACAACTCAGCGAGGCGTGACCTATAATGCCTACCTGATAATTGACGAGAAGATCACCCTGATCGATACGGTGAAGGGACAATTTTGTGATGAGATGATCCAGAGGATATCGCAGGTGGTCGACCCGGGAGAGATCGATTACATCATCTCAAACCATGTTGAAATGGACCATTCTGGCAGCCTGCCGAAATTGATGGAAATTGCTCAGGGGGCCACCGTGATAACTTCGCCCAGGGGACAACAGGGCCTTAAGGCTCATTACAAGAAAGACTGGAACTTCAGAGCCGTAAATTCCGGCGATACGCTGAATCTCGGGAAGCGCAGCATAAACTTCGTGCTCACCCCCATGGTCCACTGGCCCGATAACATGGTCGGCTATCTCGCTGAGGACAAGATCCTGTTCTCCAACGATTCCTTTGGCCAGCACTTGGCTTCCTCCGAGAGATTTGACGATGAACTTCCCCTCCAGATCGTCTTGCAGGAGGCCAAGAAGTATTACGGCAACATAGTGCTTCCTTATGGCCGGCAGGTGGCCAAAGCACTAGAGACAGTAGCGGGCCTCGACATTGAGATCATCGCTCCAAGCCATGGGGTTATATGGCGCTCCCATATCCCAGAGATAGTAGAGCTGTACAAGAAGTGGTCGGCTAACGAAACCGAAGACATCGCCGTGATAGTATACGACACCATGTGGAACTCCACAGAAAAGATAGCTTACGCCATCCAGGCGGCCTTTGAGGCCAAAGGCATTGCTACGAGAATGCGAAACCTGAAGACTAATCACATATCGGACATCATGACGGATGTTGTGACGGCCAAGTATATATGCGTGGGCTCGCCAACCCTAAACAACAACATGCTCCCCACTGTGGCAGCCTTCCTGACATACCTAAAAGGCTTGGCCCCGAAGAACAGAAAGGGCTTGGCTTTCGGCTCCTACGGTTGGGGAGGGCAAAGCGTTGCGCTGGTAGAGAATGTCCTGAGGGAATGCGGGTTTGATTTGTTTGAGCAGATAAAAGTCGAGTATATACCGGATGAGGGCCTGCTGTCAGAGATAACTGATAAGCTGAAAGGGGAGATCGGAGCATGACTGCACTGAGAGAGCTATATCAATGTAACGTCTGCGGGAACGTTGTGGAGGTTGCTCATGTGGGGGCCGGGTCTTTGGTCTGCTGCGACCAGCCGATGGAGAAATTGGCGGCGAAGACTGCAGACAAGGGCAAGGAAAAGCACGTTCCCGTTGTCAAGGGGGAGGGCGATGGGCTCAGAGTAGAAGTTGGAGAGGTCCATCACCCCATGGAAGAAAAACACTACATCGCGTTCATTGAAGTGCTAACAGCAGATAAGGTCCTTCGTGCGGAACTAGACCCCTCCAAGGCGCCGACTGCTTACTTTTCCATCGACAAATCAGAAGTGGTTGAAGTAAGGGCCTATTGCAATCTCCATGGGCTTTGGATGACTACATGAGAGTCGTAGCGTCCAGCGAGGTGAAGGTATAGTTAGGACGGGACATGTTCTAGAGGGGCCACGCCTTAGGGATGGTGGTCCCTCTCAAAGATAAGGAGTGGGGATTTTGTGGCATTTGTCTCGGTTTCACCCCAGTGAAATTATTGATCTGGCCGTACAAATCGAAGAGAGAGGCGTCGAGTTTTACGAAGAGTTGGCCAAGAAGGCCAATAGGAAGGAAATTAAAGACTTACTTCTGTTCCTGGCCTCAGAGGAGAAAAGGCATGTCTTGGAATTCGAGAAACTAGGGGCTGATTTTGAAGCGGTAAGCCCCAGAGAAACCTATCCTGGTGAATACTTGGATTATGTGAAGAGCACTGTAGAGACGCATATGTTTAACGATTTGGACCGAGTGAGGCAGCTAGTTGAAGCCAGCAACTCCGAGTCTGACATTATCGGATTGGCAGCCTCCTTCGAAAAGGACTCAATCTTGTTCTTCAGCAGTTTCAGGAGACTCGTCGGCGGTGACAAGCAAACAGTTATCGATGACTTGATCAAGGAAGAGGAAAGGCATTTGGTTAGGCTGGCCCGGATAAGAAAAGGACTATAGAAGGCACCTGGAGTGTGCAATCTCTTCCATACTAGGAGGAGCCCCAGGTGCAGATAAGCTGAGCTTTGCACTTCGTTAGGACATCAAGAGACGCAATTCTCACCGCCCCTTCCGAAGGCCCCCGACCGGGCCTGGCTAGCCCCCTAGGTGTTTTCTTCCCAGTCACCCCAGAGGATGTTTCTCCATCGCCGATCGCACCTGCTCTTGGGTGACGTGGGTGTAAATCTGTGTGGTGGCCACGCTGGCATGTCCGGCTATGTGCTGCAGTGTGCGTAGATCAACCCCCTGTTGCAGCAGGAGGGTTAGGCAGGTATGACGCAGCTTGTGGACTGTGAGATGGGGGCGGTCCTTAAGGTACGTATGAGAGACTATGCGGCGGAAGATGTGGCGGACACCATCCGTGGTGAGGGGGCGTCTCCGGCGATTAAGGAAGACCTCTCGATGTTGACTCGAGGGACGCTCTTTTAGGTAGGCCTCTAACGCCCGAACGGTCCTGCTGGTGAGGGGCAGAAGGCGTTCCTTGGCGCCTTTTCCCGTAACCCGAATCATCCCGTTCTCCAGGTCCAGGCAATCGAGGGTGAGGGTGGTCACCTCCGAGACCCTGAGCCCACACTGCAGCATCAACAGGAACAAGGCGAAGTCCCTTGTCGGCTCCGGGCCGTATTTTCCCGCGGCCTCCAGGAAGTCCTCCGCTTCCTCTCGGCTCAGGAAGACCGGCAAGCGGCGGGGGAAACGGATGGTATCGAAGCCCCGGCTGGGATCCCTGTCCAGCCGCCCTTCCTTGAGCAGAAAGGCGAAGAAGGACTTGATCACCGACAGCTTGCGCGCCATGGTCTTGTTGCAGTTTCTGCGCTCCGTCTTGACGTAGGCCAGGAAGTGGCGGATATGGCGGGGTTCGATTTCTGAGACTCGCTCCAGGCCATGTTCTACCTGGAGGTACCGAAAGAGCACCTGTAGGTCAACTCGGTAGCCCTCGATGGTATTGGTGGAGTAACCCCTCTCGATGTCCATATAGGCCAAAAAGTCTCGTAGAGCTTCATCAAGAGACATGTTTAGGTCACCTCTACCCTTAAGTATACCAAAGATTACCAATCTTTGGTAGGCATGCATTGCGATGGTCTACCCTTCTAGAATGCAAAAGATGGGCGGCGTGGTAGCTGGAGTAATTGCATGTTATCGGTATGTCGGGCATAATGGCAATAAATGGTAATGGCCAAGGGGTCTACTCCTTCACGGCATAGAGGTGCAGCTTGGGGTGGTGAGGCGAGGTGGTAACTCCCGAACAACGCACGGGTTATAAAGCTGGATGGCAACGTTATAGAGAACAGAGAAGGCGAGATCTGGCTAGGCGTTATCAGCAGGCTATGGAGCGGGCCAGTGCGGCAGCCGAACATCTCAAGAAGCAATATGGTTGTAGAGTTTTTCTATTTGGTTCGATATTGCGGGAAGATAGATTTATGAGGCATTCGGATATCGATATCGCAGTATCAGGACTGGACACAAACATAAACTTTTGGAGACTGTACTCAGAGGTGATGGATATTCTGGCCCCGTTCGATTTTGATTTGATAGAACTGGACAAGGTTGACCCTGAAGTGCGCGAGTTCATCCTCAGAGAGGGAACAGAACTGTGATCCCAGAGCTAATCTTGTTGGAAGCACGCGTAAGGAAAGAACTGAAGCGGTTGCAGGAGCTGGAGGAAGAACGGAAGGAGCTTTCTGAGTTTTAGGCACTGCTTCCGTAACCTTTACGGGTTCGAACTTGAATGGGGCAAAATGGAGGGCCTTATTTCCAAGATGGAGGAGACGCTGGAGAGGCTTCAGGTGTGCTTGGAGGATTTTCTTGCTGAACTCAGTAGCATTATACACGGTTAAGATCCGAGCATACTTGTCGAGCCATTCCAAGAGCCCCGGTTCTGGGGGTCGAGCAACACTTGGAAAGAAATTGTTTCCCATTCAAGAAGGAGTTTTTAAAATTAAGTTGAATTCAAATATCTAGTAAGTCTGGTAGTAAACGCATGTAGCTGCCGGGCTTTGTTCCTATAGCGAGAGATCTTTGAGCCGAGTGGTTACTTCGTTAAATGTTGATTGAGAAGGATCTGGAGGTCTTGTTCTTATTTCTATGAAATGTCATGGTATGTCACCTGATTGAAGAATAAGCCAATATATGCTCAGAAAAGGGCAAACCCGGTGAAAGTCGGGGGCGCAAAGCCATGGGTCTAAGGCCGGTTCCTGCGGCTATGATCGTCAGGCTGCCTGGAGCTGTAGATGCGTTTGGATACAAGGCCTCGTCATGCTCTGGCGGGGTTTTTTATGATTGGCGAGGGTTCGCCGGAAGAAGAGCCAACCATGATGTGGCCATGAGAGTAGAAGTCACCTAATTGTATCCGAAAAGCTCGGCTCCAGCTCACAGAACTAATCCTCAATGTCAGCTAGTCTTTCGATGAAGAAAAGAGGTTCCTAAATGACCTCTATCAACTTCCGTTGGCGAATGTTGGACTGCCCGGATCTTAGTTCGGAGATTGACATGTTGCCGTAGATAGTTCCGGCGAAAGGGGTCTTCTTATAAAGTGGTGAAACCAACAGTCAAAGAACAGCTTCTGCTGAAGATAAGGGACAAGAGCGCCATAATTGGGGTTGTCGGATTAGGCTATGTCGGCCTTCCCTTTGCAGTAGAAAAGGCGAAAGTCGGCTATCGGGTAGTGGGTATTGAGGAGAACCCCGTGCGAGCTCAAAAAGTAAACCAGGGGGAAAACTACATATCGGACGTCAAGGACGAAGAATTGAGGGCGTTGGTACAGAGCGGTAGGATAGTAGCGGTTACAGATTTTTCGCGTGTGCCGGAGATGGACGTCATCGTTATTTGTGTGCCCACCCCCCTGACAAAGAACCTTACACCGGACTTGCAGTATATCGAGAAGGTGACGCGGGAGATCGCTTCATGCCTGAGGCCCGGGCATTTAATAAGCCTGGAATCCACGACCTACCCCGGAACTACGGAGGAGGTAATGCTCCCCATTCTTGAACGTTCGGGGTTACGAGTGGAAGAAGACTTTTTCCTAGTGCATTCACCGGAGAGGGTGGATCCGGGCAATAAGCGTTACACGACCAAGAATACGTCCAAAGTTGTGGGCGGCATGGGTCGCGCTTCTCTGGAAGTAGGTCTAGCTTTTTACGGTGAGACGGTAGGGAGTGTTATCCCCGTTTCTAGTGCCAAGGCGGCAGAACTCGTCAAAGTATTCGAGAATACTTTTCGGGCTGTAAACATAGCCCTGGTAAACGAACTAGCGCTCCTTTGCGACCGGATGGGCCTCAATGTTTGGGAGGTCTTGGATGCTGCCTTTACCAAACCATTCGGTATTATGCCTTTTTACCCGGGTCCTGGGGTGGGTGGACACTGCATTCCCATCGACCCTCACTATCTAGAGTGGAAAGCGAAGGAGCTGAACTTTAACACCCATTTCATCGCCTTGGCGGGGGAGATTAACCGGAAGATGCCTGAATTTGTCAGACAGAAAGCCGTGAGAGTCCTTAACTGCATGGGCATTCCGGTTTCCAAAGCTCAAGTGCTAATTCTAGGAGTTGCTTACAAGAAGGATATAGGTGATTACCGCGAGTCTCCGGCAATAGAGGTAATTCGCCTCCTGAAAGGCGATGGAGCTCACGTATTGTATCATGACGACTTTGTACCAAGTTTTAGTGAGCATGGGCTTGATATGGCTTCAACGCCTCTTACTGACGAGATAATTGAGAGAAGCGACCTGGTTGTCATTGCTACCGATCATTCGCATCTCGATTATGACTGGGTAGTTCAAAAGGCTAAACATGTACTTGATACGCGCAACGCTACCCGTCACGTTACTTCCAACCGAGAGAGGATAACGTTGCTATGACCGTAGGAGTGATAGGAGCGGGAAACTGGGGTAAGAACCTCGTACGCACCTTCTACCGGCTTGGCGAACTGGCAGGAGTGGCGGAGATTCATCGCGAAACGCAAAAAATGTTAATGACAGAATACGCTAACGTTGCTGTCTATCAGGAGTTCGAGCGGCTCCTGAAAAGCGATGTTCAGGCCATAGCCATCGCTACGCCGGCCCACACCCATTACGAAGTGGCACGAGAGGCCCTGCTGGCGGGGAAGGATGTATTTGTGGAGAAACCGTTGGCCCTTTCGCTGGTGGAAGCCGAGGAACTGGTTGATATCGCCGAGCAGAAAGGCCGTATTCTTATGGTTGGACACCTGCTACTTTACCAGCCGGCCGTTCAATGGATGAAGCGCTACATAGAGTCTAGAGCCATAGGGCGGTTAGCCTTTTTGTCCCAGGAGCGGCTTAAACTGGGTCGTGTGCGCTCGGTCGAGAACGTTCTGTGGAGCTTTGGTGTTCACGACATCGCCGTCCTCCTCTATCTGGTAGGGGAAAAGCCGCTGCGGGTCCGCGCCGTCGGCCAGCGCGTGCTTCAAGAAGGAATCGAGGACGACGTATACGTGCACTTGGCGTTTTCCGACGGTGTACAAGCCCACCTTCATGTTTCGTGGCTATGGCCTGAACCACGGCGACTTCTTACCGTTGTCGGTTCCAAGGGCATGCTAACTTACAATGAACTTGAGCAGAAAGTCGTCCTGCATAAGAAGCGGGTAACTTCAGACCTGAACATTTATGATAAAGGCAGTGATATGGTTTTTGAGGGAAACGATGAACCTCTTTTGTTAGAATGCCGTCACTTTCTGGAGTGTGTGGCACAGCGCAAGAAACCGTTGTCTGACGGTAGGAGCGCTTTAGATGTAATTGAGGTTCTAGAGAATGCGGGAAAACAATTAAAGGAAGACCAGCTATGAGCCAAGGCGGTTTTTTCGTACACGAGTCGGCCTATGTAGATGAAGGGGCCAAAATCGGTAAAGGGACGAAGATCTGGCACTTCTGCCATGTTATGTCCGGAGCGGAGATCGGCGAACGTTGTACGCTCGGGCAAAACGTATTCGTAGCCAGCAATGTCAAGATCGGCAACAACGTGAAAATCCAGAACAACGTTTCAATATATGAAGGGGTTATCCTGGAAGACGATGTGTTCTGTGGTCCCAGCATGGTCTTTACCAACGTTAAGACGCCCCGCTCAGCATACCCCCGTAACACCAGCGATGACTATGTCTTAACGCTTGTGAAGCGAGGGGCCTCCATTGGGGCTAACGCAACCATCGTCTGTGGGATAACGATTGGCGAGTGGGCGTTCGTGGCGGCGGGTGCAGTGGTAAGCAGGGACGTGCCCCCCTATGCCCTAGTGGCTGGGGTGCCGGCTCGGATCACGGGTTGGGCTTGTGAATGTGGTGTGCGAGTGAAGTTTGAGGGGACTACCGCTACCTGTTCCGAGTGTGGTAAACGGTATGAAAAACGTGGGGAAAATACCGTTCTTCGGATTATGTAAGTGAGGTGCGAAGATGCATCCGATCAAGATACCAATCTTGGACCTAACCCCCGAGATTGAAGCCCTTTGGGATGAGCTGATGGCGGCCATCCAGGGAGTATTGAAGTCTGGCCAGTTTATCATGGGGCCGAATGTAAAGGCCTTTGAGCAGGAAGTGGCTGATTACCTGCGGGTGAAGTACGCCATCGGAGTGAACTCGGGCACCGATGCCCTGGTTATCGCTCTCCGGGCGGCAGGTATCGGCCCGGGGGATGAGGTAATCACTACTCCCTTTACCTTCTTTGCTACTGCTGAGGCCATAAGCCAGGTGGGCGCAACCCCGGTTTTTGTGGATATTGACCCTGAGACTTTTAATATCGACCCTGAGCTAATCGAGCCAGCCATAACATCCCGCAGCAGGGCCATCCTCCCGGTGCACCTTTACGGCCAGGCCGCGGATATGGAGCCCATCCTGGCCCTGGCGGAAAGGTATAACCTCAAGGTCATTGAGGACGTTGCTCAGGCTTTTGGTGGGGAGTATAAAGGTAGGAAGCTTGGAACTATTGGGGACGTGGGGTGTTTCTCCTTTTTCCCCTCCAAGAACCTAGGGGCTTGTGGGGACGGGGGGCTCATAGCTACGAACGACAACGAGATTGGGGAAATGGCCCGCATGCTACGGGCCCACGGGGCAAAGAAGAAGTATTACAACGAGATGATCGGGTATAACTCCCGCCTGGACGAGATCCAGGCCGCCATCCTGCGGGTAAAATTATCTCATGTTGACGAGTGGAACAAGGCAAGGCGGCAAGCTGCTCGGCGGTACAACGAGCTCCTGAAAGACGTACCTGGTATCATAACTCCCTATAAAGCCCCTTACGCTAAGCACGTGTACCACCAGTACACCATACGGGTTCCAGGAGGGAATTGCGATAAGGTGAAACAGACCCTGGCCGAGCACGGCATCGGCAGCATGGTTTACTATCCGTTACCCGTACATAAACTGCCTATCTATAAAGAACAAGCTTCAACTCTGCCTGTGGCAGAACAACTGGCTGGTGAAGTGCTGAGCCTGCCCCTCTGGCCGGGGATTTCTGCAACATTGCAGAGGCAGGTGGCGGGCGTCATACGTAGCGTCACAAAATGAAGATACCGGGATTCATGAGGCGATTCTTACCTAAAAGCGCATTTGCTAAAAGTGTAAGCATCTTGGTTGGCAGCACGGCGATAGG
Source organism: Candidatus Acetocimmeria pyornia (assembly GCA_004367365.1). GTDB lineage: Bacteria > Bacillota > Sulfobacillia > UBA3575 > UBA3575 > Acetocimmeria > Acetocimmeria pyornia. The sequence goes on along the minus strand of SESX01000090.1, from coordinate 749 downwards.
CCAGACCATCACAGTCCTTGCTTCGCCTTTGTTAACACGCATATATTCCCCTGAGGATTTTGGTACACTGGCGGTATTTGCGTCATTTCTCGGGGTCGTCGCTGTTGTTGCCTCGCTGCGTTACGAACTAGCGCTACCTCTTCCTGAGGAGGATGAAACGGCAGCCAATGTATTGGCCCTTTCGTTGTCTATTGTCGTAGCTAACACCTTACTTGTAGGATTCTTGGTATGGCTTTTTGGCGATAAACTTGTAAAAATAGTTAATGCACCGCGGTTGCATTCATTCCTATGGCTCGTACCATTGGGGATTATGGGTGCTGGCTTTTACCAAGTGCTGAGTTTTTGGGCCGTGCGTAAAAAAGCCTTCAACCACATAGCTCAGACCAAACTAAATCAGAGCATTGGACAGATCTTAACCCAACTTAGTTTGGGCGTGACTGTGAGTGGGCCTGTCGGCCTATTATTGGGGCAGGTTATTGGACAGGCGATGGGGAGCACTACCTTAGCTGTACTGGCCTGGCGTAATGACGAACAATCTTTCAAGGCGGTAAATCCATCCGACATGTTGCGGGTGGCTAGCCGTTACAAGGACTTTCCACTTTTTTCATCGTGGTCGACCCTGTTCAACGCACTTAGCCTGCAAATACCCGTTGTTTTGCTATCGTACCTCTTTGGGCCGACAGTTACTGGTTTGTATTCTTTAGGGTATCGCGTATTACAAACCCCCATGTCTCTAATTGGCCAGTCCA
>SESX01000009.1 GCA_004367365.1 Candidatus Acetocimmeria pyornia | reverse complement strand
AAACAGCTACGGCAGGGTACGCCGCCGCCACATCCTTTTTGAAGGCGTGATACCAACCTTAGAGCGCCGTTACCGGGAAGCAGCCAATTCGGAGCGCGCCCGGACGGAAATCGAGGAATACATGAGCAAGAAACCCTGCACTGCGTGTGGAGGGGCGCGTCTCAGGCCCGAAAGCCTCGCGGTGACTGTTGGGGGGAAGAACATTGCCGAAGTTACGCACCTGTCCATAGGTGAGGCGGACCGGTTTTTTAAGAACCTTGAGCTCACAGACCGGGAGGAGATGATTGCGCGCCAGATCCTGAAAGAGATCCGGGCGCGGCTGGGCTTTCTGGTTAATGTCGGCCTTGAGTATCTGAGCCTGGACCGTGCGGCTGGGACCCTTTCCGGTGGTGAGGCCCAGCGCATCAGGCTTGCCACCCAGATTGGGTCCGGACTGGTGGGGGTTCTCTACATCCTGGATGAGCCGAGTATCGGGCTTCATCCGAGGGATAACCGCCGGCTCTTGGAAACCCTGAAACACCTCAGGGACCTGGGGAATACCCTGATCGTGGTTGAACACGACGAGGAAACCATTCGGTCTGCAGACCACATCATCGACATCGGTCCCGGGGCTGGAGCCAACGGGGGGCAGGTGGTGGCCAGTGGACCACTGTCTGTAATCACTGCCACCCCGGGTTCCTTAACGGGGCAATACCTGAAAGGGGAGAAGGAGATTCCCATTCCCCCGGTTCGGAGGCAGCCCAACGGAAAGTACCTGGAGGTTGTGGGGGCAAGTGAACATAACCTTAAGGACCTTGAGGTCAAGATCCCCATGGGGGTCTTCGTTTGCGTGACCGGGGTTTCCGGTTCCGGGAAAAGCACCCTCGTGAACGAGGTTCTTTACAAGAAACTGGCCGGGGTCCTGCACGGTGCCAGGACGAAACCTGGGGCGTACCGCGAAATTCGAGGGATCGAGAACCTGGACAAGGTCATCGAGATCAGCCAGGCCCCCATTGGGCGGACACCGAGGTCTAACCCAGCAACCTATACCGGGGTTTTCGACTACATCCGGGAGGTTTTCTCTAGGACCCCGGAAAGCCGTGTGCGTGGTTACAAGCCCGGACGATTCAGTTTTAACGTCAGAGGTGGGCGGTGTGAGGCCTGCCGGGGCGACGGGATCATCAAGATTGGGATGCATTTCTTGCCGGATGTCTATGTTCCCTGTGAGGTTTGTAAGGGTAAGCGTTACAACCGGGAAACCTTGGAGATCAGGTACAAGGGCAAGAACATCGCCGATGTTCTGGAGATGACGGTGGATGAGGCCCTTGATTTCTTCGCCAATATCCCGAGGGTAAGGAGAAAACTCCAGACCCTCCACGATGTTGGTCTCGGTTATATCCGCTTGGGGCAGCCCGCCACCACCCTCTCTGGGGGTGAGGCCCAGCGGGTGAAGCTAGCCACGGAACTGAGCCGGCGGAGCAACGGTAAAACCCTTTATATTTTGGACGAACCCACGACTGGTCTGCATATGGCCGACATCCACCGCCTCCTTGAGGTGTTACAGCGCCTGGTGGACAACGGTGATACGGTTCTGGTCATTGAGCACAACCTTGAAGTCATCAAGTCTGCCGACTACATTATTGACCTGGGACCTGAAGGTGGTGAAGGTGGGGGCCGGGTAATTGCCTGCGGGACACCGGAGGAAGTGGCCCAGGTGCCGGAGTCATATACCGGTCAGTTTCTGGCGCCCATCCTGGGGATTGAAAGGGACTGGCACAGCGCCCGGCGGAAACAGGAGGTAGCCGGCGGCACCGGCTGACAGGCTCGGCCGCCAGGGGTGTCCAGGGCGAAGACGGTGATGGAAAATGGACTTGAAGGACAAACTTGAGGGCCTACCGGCCAGGCCGGGGGTCTACTTGTTCAAGGATGAAAAAGGTGAGGTCCTGTACGTGGGGAAAGCGGCTTCCCTAAGAAACCGGGTGCGGTCGTATTTTCGTTCCTCGCGCGGGCTGGGCCGGCGGATCCAGCGGATGGCGGAGCGGGTGGCTGACCTGGAATACATTGTCACCGACTCCCCGGTTGAGGCCTTGATCTTGGAGAGCAACCTCATCAAACAGCACCGGCCCAGGTATAATGTCAGGTTCCGTGATGACAAGCAGTACCCCTATCTCAAGGTTACTGTGAACGAAGACTTCCCACGTGTTCTCGTGGTCAGGCGCATGAAAAAGGACGGCGCCAGGTACTTTGGGCCGTATACAAATTCCGGTGCCATGCACCAGACTGTGGATGCGGCCCGGAGGTTGTTTCCCTACCGGTCCTGCCGGTCACTTGAGGGGAAATCACGTCCCTGCCTGAATTACCACATCCGGCGCTGTCTGGCTCCATGCCAGGGATATCCAACGAGGGAAGAGTACCGGGAGATGATCAACCGGCTCTGCCGTTTCCTGGAGGGACGCTATGAGGAGGTCCTCAAGGAACTGGAACGGGAGATGGAACGCGCTGCTCAGAACATGGAGTTTGAGCGGGCAGCAGAACTCCGGGACCGGATCCAGGCTGTCAAGAAGGTCGTCGAAAAGCAGAAAATAGTTTCCCGTTCCATGGAGGACTACGACCTGGTTGCCTGTGCCCGGGACGAGGAAGATACCTGTGTCCAGGTCTTTTTCGTTCGTGACGGAAAGTTGATGGGACGGGAACACCACTTCCTTCCTGGGACGGAGGATCTTCCCACCAGCGGGGTTCTCACCGCCTTCGTGAAACAGTACTATGAAAACTCCGGTCTTATTCCACGCCGGGTGCTGGTTCCCGAAACCCTGGAAGAACAGGAAGACATCGAGGTGTGGCTGGCCCGGCGCAGGTCTGGACCCGTACAGATCCACGAGCCGAAACGGGGTGACAAGAGGCGGCTCTTGCAAATGGCCAAGGAGAATGCCCGCCTCCTTCTGGCTGAAAGGCAGGCAGCCCGGAACCGGGAAGCGAACCGGTGGGAAAGGGCGGCCCGGCAGCTCAAGGAAGGCTTGGAATTGACAGGGCCGCCCCGGCGAATTGAATGTTATGATATTTCCAATCTCCAGGGCCGGCATGCAGTCGGCTCAATGGTGGTCTTCGAGGAGGGGATGCCAAAAAAAGAGGATTACCGCAGGTTTCGGATCCGACGAGCCGGCGGGCCCGATGATTACGGCATGATGCGGGAGGTCCTCTACCGCCGGTTCTCCCACGGTTTGAGGGAGAGAGCCGAGAACCAGGAGAAGAAAGGGGAAGGGCCTTCACCAGCAGGCCGGGACAGGTTTTCCCGGTTTCCCGACCTGGTGCTGGTGGACGGGGGTAAAGGACAGCTGGGTGCGGCCCTGGAAGTCCTACAACAATTGGGCTTGGTGCATATTCGCGCAGCTGCCCTGGCCAAGGAGCACGAGCACCTTTACGTTGAGGGAAAGCCGGGGCCGGTTGTTCTCCCCAAAGGGTCCGATGCCCTGAATCTGGTCCGGCGGATTCGTGATGAGGCCCACCGTTTTGCTGTCACCTACCACCGCAATCTCCGGGAAAAGGGAGCCGTGGCGTCAGTCCTGGACGACATTCCAGGGGTAGGAGAAAAAAGGAAACAGGTTATTCTTCAACACTTCGGTTCTCTCCGCAAGATCCAGCAGGCCACGGTGGAAGAACTGGCCGGTCTTCCCGGTATGAACCACCGGGTGGCGGAAGCGGTAAAGGAGCACCTGAGGGTCTTTTGAAGTAGGGAAGACAGGACCAGTACCGGGGCCAGGTGTAGCGCGGATTCGCGGGCTGGAGTATTGACTGCACCGGGAAAAGGGTGTAACCCGGTGTCGGCTTTCAGGCTGGCGTAAATGATGGAATGCTTGTCGGTGCATCTTTGGAAGAAAGGGATGGGTTTAATTGAGGTGCCAGGGTTTGTGTCTTTTTTTTCTCCGGTATACTTACCTCCTTGGTGGGTGTTTCGCCTTAAGCCTGGGTATTGCACTCCTTGTAAAGGGCTCTATCTTTGGGGTTGGAGCTTGGACGGTTTTTCACCTCGGGCTCACAAACCATCTTCCCATGACCCTGGGCCAGGTCACCCTGGCGGTAGGTGTGCTCATTATCATTTTGAGCGCCCTCTTGGGGGTTAAGCCGCGTATCGGGACCCTCCTCAACATGACTTCTGTTGGTATCTTTCTCGATCTTATCCCCCATTACATTTTGGGGCCAGAGCCGGTTGCTTCACTTGCAGAGGCCGTGATCCTGGTTGTGCTCGGCAACATCGTGATCGGGTTCGGGACTGCCTGGTATATGAGTGCTGACCTGGGCCAGGGGCCGAGGGATTCCCTGATGGTTGCCCTGACCCAGCGCAGCGGCTTTCCTGTTGGGAGTGTCCGGACTGCCCTCGAGTTGTCGGTCCTGGTGGTTGGTTATTTTCTGGGAGGACCGGTGGGCCTGGGCACGGTGGTCAGCGCCGTTGTGGTGGGACCATCGGTGGAATACTCTTTGAATTTCTTCCGTTGGGTCGGTGAGGTATCCTTGCTCGGGCAAATCATCAACATCCCTGTCAAGACCAGGCTTCGCTCCTCTCGAAGCAAGAGGGGCGAGGTATACCGTGAAGGGTAAGTATATCCGTAAAAGTTGTACGCCAGGGTTTGCTCCGGAACCGGCCCGGTAATCCCGCAGAACAGGAGGGCCGGGCATAAGGAGGGATTGTTTGGCTGGGGTATGTGGAAAACCGATGGGGGAAGACACGTGGGCAACTGCTTGGCGACTTGCTGTCGTGACTTTAGGACGGTAGCGGTTGCCTTATTTATCTTTTGGGCCGAGAGCAGGACCGTGCCGTTCAGAAGGGTTTTCAAGTGGTAACGAAGAACTCTTAATTAGCACTGGAACATTGTTCCCAAAACTTGTACCACCCGGACCTGCTCCCAGAAGGCAATCAAAAAGCTGCTTGTACTTTATGGATACGCAGAAGACCGGAGAACCGGCCCACCTGTTGCCCCCCGGGGAGCCGGAGGGAAGGGGATGTGAGTCTTGCCTGGGGAAAGCCGTTCCACAATCAACATGGTTGCCAATGCCCTGGATGTTCTCTTAACTCTCTACAAGGAAGGCCCTGAACTTGGGGTGACCGAGTTGGGGAACCGGCTCGGACTTCCTAAGAGTACGGTCCACCGCCTCCTGTCGACCCTTCAGGCTAAGGGTTTTGTGCAGAAAACGCCAGACAACGGTAAGTATGCCCTAGGTCTTGCGCTTTTTGAATTGGGCATGTTTGTCGGTGACCGGCTTGATGTGAAAAAAGTGAGCAAACCCTGGGCAGAAAAACTGGTCCAAAAGTACAACGAGGTTGTCCACCTTGCCGTCCTTGATAACCGGCGCGTTATTCTCGTCGACAAGACCATGCCTGAGACTCAAAAGCCGATGATGCTCCTCTTCCACATGTGCCTGAGCTCACCACCGCATGCCACGGCGTTAGGCAAGACCCTCTTGGCGTACTCCCCGCCCGCCGCGGTGGATGAATACATTGAGAAGGAGGGGTTGGAGAAACTCACACCGCAGACCATCTCCGACCCGGTGGAGTTGAAAAAAGAACTGCAGGCCATTCGGGAGCAGGGCTACGCTGTTTGCATGGAAGGGTTTGAGGTGGGGATGTCCTGCGTGGGTGGGCCGATCCGAAACTACGCGGGTGAAGTCATTGCCGCTCTGAGTATTTCGGCCCCAACGGTCAGGATTACGTCCCGGTTTCCAGACCTGATCCGCGATATCAAGGATGCAACCAGCGAGATTTCGAAGCAATTGGGATATAAGGGCTCAGATTCGGGTCCAGCCCGCAGGGTAGCAAGCAGCGGGTGATGAGGTAGGCGGCGAGAACATCGAAAAGAAACAAGCCAGGATGGGGTGCACGGAAACCGGCGAGGCCTTTGGAGGGGGTGGCATGCACGGCACTTGGAGTACTGAGGAATAGGCAATGACAAGGTTAATGGACAGGGATTTTGGAACACGGCTCTGATCAGGGAAAAATCTTGCGAGAGGTGTGCTGAAGACAATGAAGGAGATCAGAATCCACGGAAGGGGCGGGCAGGGATCGGTTATCACGGCTGAGATTTTCGCCATTGCCGCTTTTGAGGATGGGAAGTACAGCCAGGCATTTCCCAGGTTTGGAGGGGAGCGGCGTGGAGCGCCGGTTGAGGCCTTTATCCGTATTGGTGATAAACCCATCCGCCTCAAGAGCCAGGTCTACAACCCTGATTACGTGATTTTACAAGATACCAGCCTACTGCAGGTAGTTGACGTTTTGCAGGGGCTGAAACCCGACGGCATGATCCTCGTCAATACGGAGAAGAGCCCCGAGGAACTCGGGCTCCAGACCCAGGCACAGGTAATAACCTTCCCGGCCACCCAGATTGCCCTGGAGATCCTAGGGGCACCCATCACCAATACGGCGATCATGGGCGCATTCTTGGCAGCCACGGATCTCATCAGCATGAAGTCCCTGGAGCCGGCCGTCAGGGAGAAGTTCCCCGGTGACCTGGGTGACAAGAACGTCAAGGCGGCAAGAAAAGCTTACGAGAAAATGAGGGAGGCACTATGAAGCTAAACGTAGGTGCGGTATGCGGTCCGGGCGGGTCGAAGAAAAATAAAACCGGCCACTGGAGGTCTTTCAGGCCCAAGGTGGACCCCGAGGCCTGCAACGGGTGTGGGATTTGTTTCATGTACTGCCCGGATGCTTCCATCAAGATTGTTGATAAGATATGTATTATTGACTATGAATACTGTAAAGGGTGCGGGATCTGTGCTCACGAGTGCCCCCGCGATGCCATTACCATGGAGGAAGAGAGGAAGTGACTATGGGTACAAAACGCGTTATGGAAGGCTCGATGGCTATTGCCGAGGCGATCAAAGCGGCCAGGGTCCAGGTGATTTCTGCCTATCCCATCACTCCGCAAACCCATGTAGCCGAGTTCCTGGCCGAGATGGTGGCCAACGGGGAGCTCGAGGCTGAGTACCTCAAGGTCGATGCCGAGTTTTCGGCAGCCTCGGTAGTCTTTGGTTCTGCGGCCACCGGGGCGCGGTCCTACACGGCTTCATCATCCCAGGGCCTGCTCTTGATGACCGAGGTTCTTTACAACATGGCCGGGATGAGGATACCGGTGGTGATTACCGGCATGAACCGGAGTGTTTCAACACCGGTGAGTATCCAGCCGGACCACCAGGATACCATTACCTTTCGCGATACCGGTATGATCCAGCTCTACGTGGAAGACTCCCAGGATGCTTACAATACCCACATTCAGGCTTTCAAGATCGGCGAGGACCGCGACATTCTGCTCCCGGTTCTGGTGGCGGCTGACGGGTGGACCATCAGCCATACCTTTGAACCGGTGGAAACCTTCCCCCAGGAAGAAATCGATGCTTTCCTCCCACCTTACAACCCCCTCTATAAGCTCGACCCTAAAGAACCGGTTACCTTTGGGGCTATTGCCATGGCGCATAACCTGATGGAGTTCCGTTACCTCCACCACCAGGTGATGCATCACGCCAAGAAGAAGGTGGAAGAGGTGGCGAGGGAATTCAAGGAACGGTTCGGCCAGGACTACGGCGGGCTGATCCAGGAGTACCGGACCGATGACGCGGAGGTAATCCTGGTGGCCATGGGCTCCCTTGTCGGAACCCTGAAGGATGCAGTCGATGAGATGCGGGAAACGGGAACAAGGGTTGGGGTATTGAAGATCAGGTGTTACCGTCCCTTCCCAGACGAGGAAATCAGGAGGGTACTGTCCCGGGCCCGGACCGTGTGTGTCCTTGACCGCAGTATCTCCCAGGGATACGGTGGACCACTGACCATTGACGTTAAGGCTGCCCTTCACAACCAGCGCGGGCCCCAGGTTCTGAGCTTCATGGCCGGACTCGGCGGGAAGGACGTTACCATCGAGTCGGTCAAGGGTATTGTAGAAAAGGCTCAGAAGGTAGCTGACGGTATACCGGTCGACGAGGAACCGGAATTTGTTAACATGAACTGGAATATTGTCTAGGGGGAATATGTGATGATACCTGAGCAGGAACTTTTCGCGCCGGGTCATAACGCCTGTGCAGGCTGCGGACCAGCCGCGATAGCGCGCCTGATCCTGAAAGCTACTGGCGACAACATCATTGTCGTTAGTCCCACGGGATGCCTGGAAACCTTCAGCTCGCTCTACGACCTGTCGTCCTGGGAGGTACCGTGGATGCACCCCCTGTTCGAGAACGGTGCTTCCGTGGCTTCAGGGGTTGAAGCAGCCCTGAGGATCCTGGGGAAAGCCGACATTCCCGTGATCGTCATTGGTGGTGATGGCGGTACCTACGATATCGGGATGGGTGCCCTTTCGGGGATGTTCGAGCGCGGGCACCGGATTACCTATATCTGCTACGACAACGAAGCGTACATGAATACCGGTGTCCAGCGTTCGAGTGCCACCCCCTACGCGGCAGCGACCACAACCACGCCCTTTGGAAGGCGTTCCATCGGGGAAGACCGTCCCAAGAAGAACCTTGCGGCCATCGCCATCGCCCACGATGTACCCTACGTGGCCACGGCCTCCCTGGCCTACCCGCGGGACCTGATGAACAAGGTTAAGAAGTCCTTGACCGTAGATGGGCCGCGGTTTATCCTCGTGCACTCGCCCTGCCCGGTTGGTTGGGGTTTTGATTCTGCCCTCACGGTGGAAGTGTCGCGATTGGCAGTCCAGACAGGTCTTATGCCTGTATACGAGGCTGAAAACGGCGAAATTACCAAGGTCTTCAAGATAATTCCACGCCCTGTGGAGGATTTCCTCAAGGTCCAGCGGCGCTTTAAACACCTCTTCACCAGTGAAGAAGGCAGGGAGCAGATCGAACTGATCCAGGCCGCTGCCAACGAGAACATTACTAAAATGGGGCTGGCGAAAGAGCCCGGCCGGAAGGTGAAGGTTGATGCCTCTTAAAACCAAGGCGGAATACATCGAGAGCCTGAAGGGCCTGAACCTCAAGGTCTATGCCCTGGGTGAGAGAATCGAGAACCCGGTGGACCATCCCCTCTTCAAACCCCATGTAAACTGTGCGGCAATGACTTACCAGCTTGCCCACGAACCGGAGTATGAAGACCTGATGGCGGCGACGTCGCACCTTACGGGCAAGAAGGTCAACCGTTTTACCCATATCCACCAGGGTACCGAAGACCTGGTGAAAAAGGTTAAGATGCTCCGGATGATCGCGCAGCAGACAGGGAGCTGCTTCCAACGCTGTGTAGGCCTGGATGCCCTGAATGCCCTCTACACGGTAACCTATGAGGTGGATCAGAACCATGGCACCCACTACCACCAGAGACTGAAAAAGTACCTGGAGTATGTCCAGGAAAACGACCTCATGTGTGCTGGTGCCATGACCGACCCCAAGGGCCACAGGGGCAAGAAACCCAGCCAGCAAGAAGACCCGGACCTCTATGTCCACGTGGTGGAGGAAAGGGACGACGGGATCGTGGTCCGGGGGGCAAAGGCCCACCAGACAGGGATTGTTAACTCCCACGAGATGATCGTCATGCCCACCATTGCCCTGGGTGAGGCCGATGCCGATTATGCCCTTTCTTTTGCCATTCCTACCGATGCCCCGGGTGTAATCCATATTTTCGGGAGGCAGACGAATGATACCCGGCGCCTGGAAGGCGGCGAAATGGACCAGGGGAACGACGAGTTCGCCTTGGTAGGTGGTGAGGCGCTGACCATCCTCGATGACGTCTTTGTCCCGTGGGAAAGGGTTTTCATGTACAGGGAGTATGATTTTGCCGGCCTCCTGGTGGAGCGGTTTGCCTCCTACCACCGGCAGAACTACGGTGGCTGCAAGGGCGGTGTCAGTGACGTCATCATCGGAGCAGTGACGGCCATGGCCGAATACAACGGGGTGGCTGGGGCGTCACACATCAAGGATAAAGTTGCTGAGATGACCCACCTGACCGAGACGTTGTACTGCGGGTCCATCGCCTGTTCGGCGGAAGGCCGGCCAACGGCCTCTGGCGCCTACTTCGTTGACCCCCTGCTGGCCAATATTACCAAGCAGAATGTAACCAGGCACATTTACGAGATCTGCCGGTTGGCCCACGATATTGCCGGGGGCTTTATCGCCACCCTGCCCTCGGAAAAAGACCTGAAGAGCAAGGAAGTTGGCAAGTACGTTGAGAAGTACTTCCGCGGGGTGGCGTCTGTTCCCACGGAACACAGGTTCCGGATGGCCCGGTTGATCGAGAACATGACCGGGGGCACGGCCCTGGCCGAATCCATGCACGGGGCCGGGTCACCCCAGGCCCAGAAGATCATGATCCTGCGCCGGGGTAACCTCCAGCACAAGAAGGCCTTGGCCGAAAGACTGGCGGGGATCAGGAGAGATAGGGATTAAGACCTGTACCCGGCCGGAACCGGAGTTGAACACGGCTTCGGCCGGGCCTGGGTTTGTCACGGGTAAGCCAGACGGAAAGGAGGTCAAAAGAAGATGAAGCGCGATGTGGTCATCATCAGCGGCGCCAGGACCCCCATCGGGCGGTTCATGGGTACCTTGAAGGACTTCACTTCCAACCAACTTGGGGCTCTCGTGATCAAGGAAGCAGTTGCGCGGGCCGGTATTGACGGTGGTCTGGTCCAAGAGGTGATCATGGGGAGTATTATTCAGACCGAACCACGGGGTAACCCGGCACGGGAGGCAGTGCTGGAAGCCGGCCTGCCCATCGAGGTTACGGGCTTTACCGTGAATAAGAACTGTGGCTCGGGGCTGAAGGCTTTCAACCTGGCCGCCAGGGAGATTGCCGATGGTGATGCTGAGGTCATGGTTGCTGGCGGTATGGAGAGCATGAGCCGGGCCCCCTTCCTGCTCAGGACAGCACGTTTTGGCTACCGTATGGGTCATGCGCCCCTGGATGATTTCCTCATGGATGTCCTCGAGGGGATGGGGCTGACGGCAGAGAATGTTGCAGAACGGTTTAACATTTCCCGTGAAGACCAGGACCTCTTTGCCGCTCAAAGCCAGAGGAAGGCGTTAGAAGCCATCGAAGCGGGACGTTTTGGCGAAGAGATCGTCCCTGTTGCCGTCCCCCAAAGAAGGGGAGACCCGGTCCTGTTCAAGCAGGACGAAGGCCCTCGTCCGGGAACCACCTCTGAGACACTTGCCAAGTTGAGACCGGCCTTTAAAAAGGATGGGGTGGTTACCGCTGGAAACTCCTGTACCATTAACGACGGGGCGGCCGCCCTGGTCCTGATGTCGGCGCGTAAGGCCGAGGAATTAGGCAAGGAGCCCTTTGCCCGGGTGGTTTCGTGGGCCTCGGCCGGTGTTGAACCCGAGGTCATGGGGATCGGTCCGGTACCAGCTACCCGCCTGGCCTTGGAAAAAGCTGGACTGGGCCTGGATGATATCGATGTTGTCGAGCTCAACGAAGCCTTTGCCGCCCAGAGCCTGGCTGTCATCAGGGAACTGGGCATGGACCTGGAAAAGGTCAACCCCAACGGTGGCGCCATTGCCTTGGGGCACCCGGTGGGTGCGACGGGAGCCGTTTTGATGACCAAGATGATTTACGAGTTGAAGAGGCGGGGCGGCCGGTACGGCCTGGTCACCCTGTGCATCGGTGGTGGCCAGGGTATCGCCACCATTGTGGAGAACCTGGCCTAGCAAACGACCTCTGGGTCGACCATATGAAGTTGAAGGTTGTGTTTTGAACAGGAGAGTTTGCCCTCGAGCAAGTTTTGGAGCCGCCAGCACGGGCGGCTCTAAGCTTGTTTGCCCAGCATGTTTGCTGAGCCGATGAGCTGAAAGAACCTCTGTCGCCTAACCAGTGGGAAGACAATCCGTAGGCAATGGCGCCACTGGCAACGGTGGGGTCTGAAGGAGGCTGGAGGAAGGACATAGAACCTTGGGCAAGCGAACCAGGGGGACGAAGGGGATGACTTGAAAGGGTTCTTTCTTGAAGCAGGTGCAGGGGAAGCAAGAAGGGGACGTGAGGCATTGAGGTCTGCCCAGTGGCGAAGGACGGGACAAGTGAATTTCAAGACTTAAAGAGGGGAAGACGGTAGATACTAGACCATGGGTGACAGTGCGGGACACCAAGGGAAAAGAGGAGGGATCCTCGTGACCAGGAACGAACCGCCGGGGGACCAGAAGAAAATTACGCCGCGAGGCATGGCTGCAGAAAAAGACCTGAAGGAAGGGGGTCCCGAGGGGGATGACAAGGGGGAAAATGATCACCTGCGTAATCCGCGCTACCTGACCCGTTGGGAAGAGATGAACCGGCTGCGGGGCGTGCGTCCGGTCCTGGACCCTGAGAGGGGGCCGGAAAACAAGTGAGGGTTGGCGATGATTCATCCGCTGGTGGGGGTCCCTGGCGGGCCTGCCTGAAGAAGCGGGCTACCTAGACAGCGGACGACCGGCCCGGCCGTGGGGCCGGTGCAGACGGATAAAGGGAAAGATTCCGGGAAGGATAGATCCCAGTATTGGGTAACCCACCGTGAAACTGGCACGCCGAGGGAGGAAGGAAACCGTGCTCACCAGGCGGGAGTTCATCAAGCTTTGTCTCGGGGCGGGTGCCGGTTTCAGCCTGGGCAGTACTGTACTCCCGCGCCTGGCAGAAGCCATCACCGCCCTGGAGCGGCGGCCCCCGGTAATCTGGCTGGAGGTCCAGACCTGTACCGGGAATTTCCTTTCTTTTCTGAATACCCTGAATCCCCGCCTCCAGGAACTCATTTTTGAAATCATCGACCTCCGCTATGGCAACACCATGATGGCAGCAGAAGGGGAACAGGCCATCAGGGCTCTGGAGGATGTGGCCCGTGACGCCAGGGGGGAGTATATCCTTGTCGTCGATGGTGCAGTACCCACCAAGGATGGTGGGATCTACGGGGCCATCGGCCACCATCCAGACGGGCGTCTTTTTACCGACCTTGAGGCCGTCGAGACCCTGGGGCCCGGGGCCCGGTACGTGGTTGCGGCCGGCAGCTGTGCTGCCTTCGGAGGGCCTTACGCCGCCAACCCCAATCCTACCGGGGCTAAACCGGTTTCCATGGTTCTGGACCGGCAGGTGATCAATGTTCCAGGGTGTCCCATCCACCCCGACTGGCTGGTGGCAACCCTTTCGCACCTGCTTCTGTACGGTGTCCCAGACCTGGACCCGTACAACCGTCCGACCATGATTTACGGGGATACCGTCCATGATAACTGCCCCCGGAGGCAGTACTTTGAAAACAGTATCTTCGCCGCCCACCCGGGTGACTCAGGCTGTACGTACAAGATTGGGTGCAAGGGACCTGTGACCTTTACCGACTGCCCGACCCGTCAGTGGAGCGGTGAACACCTGAGCTGGCCTGTGGAGGCAAATACCCCGTGTATCGGCTGTGTTGCCCCAGAATTTCCGGACGGGATGGAACCATTTTTTGAACAGCTGCCTGATGTCAAGCTACCCGGAGTAACCGTGACCGCCCGCACGGCGGCGGCGGTGGCAGGAATAGTAACAGCCGGGGGGATCGGTGCCCACCTGGTGGGAAGCGTCTTGACCGGGAGATTGGCCCGGAACTGGGTGGGCAAGACGGAAACCACCAAGACCAACCCTGGTACCGGGCCTGGTGGTGAAGAAAAGACCCTCTCGAAACGGGAAGCAAGGAAAGACGCCAGCTGGAGGGGCCGGCGCAGGCCGGCTGGGAAACTTGCCAGAGGCAAAGACCGGAACCACCACGAAAGGGTCCAGTCGGAAAGGGAAGGGGAGAAGGAGTGACCAGGATCAGGATCAGCCCGGTAACCAGGTTAAACGGCTTCTGGAGCGTGGAAGTGGAGGTTAAAGACGGGCAGGTGGTTGACGCAAGAAGCAGTGGTATTTTTTTTCGGGGGCTCGAGCTGATCCTGATGGGCCGGGACCCCAGGGATGCCGGCTACCTCACGGAAAGGATCTGTGGAATCTGCTCGTCTGCCCACGCCACGGCTTCAGCCCTGGGCCTGGAAGATGCCTTTGGCCTTACAGTTCCCGCCAATGGTGTGCTCCTGCGCAACCTCATCTTCGGAGGCGACCTCTTGCAGAACCACCTGCGCCACTTCTACCTTATGACCCTCCCTGACTTTGTTCAGGGGCCTGACCGCCCCCCCTTTATCCCAAGATACGAGGCCGACTACCGGTTTACGGAAAGGGAGTCGGAAAACCTGTACCAGCACTACCTGGAACAGCTCGAGATGAGCCGCAAGAGCCACGAGATGACGGTGCTCTTTGGAGGGAAAATCCCGCACACCCACGGGATCCTGGCCGGGGGAGGGACCGTACCACCTGACGCAGATAAGGTCAGGCAGTTTGGGGCCATGCTCGACCAGGTGTCCCGGTTCATTGAAGAAAAGATGGTGCCTGATGCCTACCTTCTTGCGGACCGCTACCCAGAGTACTTTGAAGTCGGGGAGGGGTACCGCAACCTCATTTCGTACGGTATGTTCCAGGAACCAGGAACTCCCGGGGAACGGGTTTTTAAGGGCGGGACGGTCATTGACGGCCAGGCGGGAGAATTGGACCCAGATAAGATTACCGAACAGGTCACGCGCTCCTGGTATGCCGATGACAAACCCCTCCACCCGGCGCGGGGCCGCACGATCCCGGCTCCTGGTAAAGAAGAGGGCTATTCCTGGGTCAAGGCCCCCCGGTACAACGGTTTGCCCTTTGAAACCGGTCCCCTGGCCAGGCTGTGGTTGAGGGGGGACTACCGCCGGGGTTATGCCGCCATGGACCGCCTCCTGGCCCGGGTCCTTGAGGCCAGGCTGGTGGCTTCCTTGATGAAGAAGTGGCTGGCAGCCCTCGACCCCGGCCAGCCTGTTTTCCAGTCCTACGAGCTGCCGGATTCCGGCGAGGGGGTGGGCCTGACCGGGGCCATGCGGGGGGCCCTCGGCCACTGGTTCAGGATGAAGGGGAGACGTCTGACAGCCTACCAGGTGGTAACCCCGTCGGCGTGGAATCTCTCCCCGCGGGACGATGGGGGACAGCCTGGTCCGGTTGAAAAAGCCTTACTCGGGACGCCTATTGCCGATCCGAAAAACCCCATAGAGATCGGCCGGGTAATACGTTCTTACGACCCGTGCCTGGCCTGCGCAGCCCACATTGTGTTCCTGCAGGGGGAAAAACGGGTTTTCAAGATCTAAGGGGGGTGGGGGAGAAGGGGAAATGAAACGGCGCTTGGTCTTGATTCAACCCCTGGTGGTACGCTTGTTTCACTGGGCCATTACGGCCGGGGTCATCCTGCTGGTGATCACCGGTTTCTACATTGCCTGGCCCACCGGCTGGGTTCCTTTTCTCAACATGAGGACTGCCCGTGAGCTCCACTTCAGCACCGGGTTCATAACCATTTTCCTGGTCTTGGGACGCTTCTACTACGCCGTGGCCACCGGCGACTACCATAATCTTCTCTTTCGGCTCCGGGATTTCCGGCAGGTGCCAGCCTTGCTCAGGTTTACCTTTTTTCTTCAGGACCGCAGCCCTGACCAGGAAAAGTACAACGTCGGGCAGAAGTTCCTCTTTACGTCTTGGTTTATCGTATTTGTCCTGGTGGCCCTCAGTGGTGTGATCCTTTATCAACCCGACCCCTGGGAAGTGATCCTTCCCTTTGTGGGAGGGCTACAAGGGATGCGTTACTTCCAGTTTACGGTAGCCCTTTTTTTTGCCCTTACCATCTTCCTGCACGTGTACCTGGCGGCAATCGATGACCCAGCCCGGCTTCAGGCCATTTTCACGGGCTGGATCAGGGTTTCTTCTGATAAACCTGAGGGCGGGGAGCGGACTCCTTCGAAATGAAGACCTTGATCCTGGTGGGCCTTGGGAACACCATTCTCTCCGATGATGGGGTCGGGGTGGTTGTGGTGGAAGAAGTGGCCCGGGGGACTGTACCTTCCTTTGTTCAGGTGGTTCCGGCCGGAGCGGACCCGTGGATGGTATGGGAGGTCCTGGATGGTGGATGCCGAGGGCCGAGGGCACGGGATATCCGGTGGCTGGTTGTGGACGCGGTTCTTGGAGGTGAGCCTCCAGGGTCCATCTACCGGATTCCCCTCGTCGACCTGCAGCCGGAACCGGCTTCCGTCTATTCCCTGCACGACCACCGTTTCGCCCACCTCTTGGGGATGAAGGAAATCTTCGGGTACAGGCCGGAGGGGTTGCTCCTGGGAGTAGAACCGGCTGTTCTGGAGTTTGGTACTACGCTGTCCCGCCCGGTGCGCAGGGCCATTCCCAAACTGTTGGACTTGGTTCACCAGGAGTTTTACCGTCTTACCGGGGAAGGATGGCTTCAACCAGGTGGTTTGGTTCATCGAGGTTGCGGAAACAGGACACAGAAGCGCAGCAAGGGGCATGAAGGTTGATAATCCTGTCTCCGGCCTTCCAAGTGGTTCCGGGCTGGGGATTGAGCCAAAGAGTTGGGGATCCCACCGGTCTGTCTAAGGCATCCTCCAGGTCTTTGCGATTGCTTTCCTACACTTCACAGAGAGATGGTACCGCTTCTTTTTCTTCCGGGCCTTTGGCCTGACCCGTCTTGCCTTAGAACACCGGGCTTTGAAGGGTCAGGTTTTCGCTGTTGGTCGCACCACCGGTGCCAGATTTCAGAAGGTAACCGAGGTTGTTGCCCCTGGTTATCCTTTTGATGTTGGACCGGTATTTCAACAAGACGGGGAGGGTCTTGTCAAAGAGCGTTTCTTCTGGGTAGGTGTCCTCCAGGGCCATCAGGGCCTGGGACCAGTCGAGGGTTTTCCGAAAATACGGGACCTTGCGGAGCTTCTCCTTCCCGAGGCGTTGGACAAGGGCTGTCCCGAGGCGGAAGGCGCCTAATTTTCTTCCGGGGAAACTTATGGTAAAATCAACTAAGGGCTCCACTGCTGCTGGACAGCTCAATCCTGCCTGAGGGCCTGGGTGGAGAGTTGTTCGGCGAGGTTTTTTCATCCTTCGTGTTGCCGCCGCTCTGGAAGGCGGCATGAAGCACCAGGATGAACAAAGGAACCAAAATGGGGTTCAGGAAAGGGCAGAGCCAAGAAAAGAGATTATCAAACCACGGGAGGGATTCCTATGACCAAATACTGGGACAAGCCAGGTCCGGAAAACACCCTTCCAACCCTGGAAGCGGCAGTAGAACGGGCAGAGGAGCTTGGGATCCGTCACTTGGTGGTGGCGTCCAATACCGGGCAGACGGTGGAACCCTTAATTGGACGGGGTTTTGAAATTATCTGCGTCACGCACCACAGCGGGTACGCCCGGCCTGGTGAAAACGAGATGGACGAGGAAACCAGGGTGCAGCTCACCCAGCAGGGTGTAAAAGTACTTACCACCACGCACCTTCTTGCCAATGTTGAAAGGGCGGTGACCAATCGCTTCGGGGGCCTCTACCCCGGAGGAGTCATCTCCCTCACCCTGCGGATGTTCGGCCAGGGAACCAAGGTCTGCCTGGAGATTGCTACCATGGCCCTGGATGCGGGAATGATCCCCTACGGAAAGGAGATCATCGCCATTGGCGGCACCGGCCGGGGGGCGGATACAGCCCTGGTACTGGAACCGGACCACGCCAAGGACTTTTTCCAGGGCCAGATCCTGGAGGTTATCTGCAAGCCGAGACGAATCAGATTCCGGGAAAGAGGGTAGGGGAATGAAAATCGTGGCAGACCTGCATGTTCATACGGTAGCCAGTGGACATGCCTACTCCACTGTTTACGAGATTGCTTCGGTGGCGGCCCGGAAGGGGCTGAAAATGGTTGCCTTAACCGACCACGGGCCGGGTCTGCCAGGCGGCCCACACCCGTACCATTTCAGCAGCATGCGCCTGTTACCCCGTGAAATTGAAGGGGTGCAAATCCTGCATGGGGTGGAGGCCAACATTACCGATTATGACGGTAACCTGGACCTTCCTGAACGGTACCTGAAAAAGCTGGACATTGTGTTGGCTGGTTTTCATGACCAGTGTTACCCTGGGGGCACGGTGAATGATAACACCCGGGCCATCGTAAATGCCATGAAAAACCCGTACGTGGACATCATTGTCCACCCCGGAAACCCGGAGTTTCCTATTGATGCTCTAAGGGTCTGCCAGGCAGCAAAGGACTACGGCGTCTGTCTCGAACTAAACAACGGTTCCCTTACCGTTAGCCGTCACGGCAGCACGGCCACCTGCCTGGAGATTGCGCGGTGGGTGGGGGAGCAGGGGATCATGGTTTCCCTGAGCAGTGATGCCCACTTCATGTCCTACGTAGGGGAAGTCAGTGAGGTCAGGAAAATGGCCGAAGAGGCCGGAATTGACGAGACCCAGGTACTAAATGCCAGTGTTGAACGGGTTTGGGGTTACCTCAAGGCCCGGAGAAAGGGTCAGTAGCAAGGCAGGCCTGAAGGGAGAGGTGGTCGAGAATTTGGCCTTCAGGTCCTGGCCTAGGGTCATGGTGGACATCCAAAGACCTGAAGGGGGGAAGGGTGATTGCCACCTTGAGGCTCTTTGCTGATTATCATACCCACACCCGGTACAGCCATGGGAAAGGAACCATTGCGGACAATGTTGCCTTTGCCAGGCAGCGGGGTTTGTCCGAGGTGGCCATCACCGACCACGGCCCGGCGAGTCTTCTCATGTCGAACCTCATCCGGCGTACCGATTGGGTTCAAATCCGCCGCGAAATTGAGGTGCAGAATGGGATCTACAGGGATATCAGAATTCTTTTTGGGGTTGAAGCTAACATCGTCAGCCTGGATGGGGACTTGGATGTTCCTAGGGAAGTCCTCTCCCAGATGGACATTGTTTTGGCGGGGCTACACCTTTTTGTTGTTCCTGCTTCCCTGCGGGCGGGAGTTTCCTTGATCATTAATAATGCCTGGCTTTCCAGGTTGAGCAGGAACCTGGGGAGGCGGGCCCGGCGGGATAATACCCGGGCGGTGATCCGGGCGGTACGCAAGAACAGGATCGATATCATTACCCACCCCGGACTGCAACTTTCCATCGACACCAGGGAACTGGCCCGGGTGTGTGCTGACCACGGAACCGCCCTGGAGATTAATACCTCCCACCGTGAGGTGACCACTGATTTCATCCAGTGCGCGGCTGAAGAGGGTGTGCGTTTTGCCATTGGAAGTGATGCTCATGACCCCTGGAGGGTGGGAGACCTGGGGCAGGGACTGGCCCTTGCCCAGGCCGCCGGATTACGGCCAGACCAGGTGATCAATGCTGTCAAGCCGGGACAGGCGCCCCGGTTTCAGTAAGCAGGGGTGATGCTCCTTGAACAAGATCAACCTGATCATTATTACCGGGCTTTCCGGTGCCGGCAAGAGCCAGGCCCTTCGCAGCCTGGAGGACCTGGGGTTTTTTTGTGTGGATAACCTTCCCCCGACTTTTCTGCCGAAGTTTATTGAGCTCTGTGCTCGATCTGAGGGTAGAATCCAGCGGGTGGCCATGGTTATCGACATCCGCGGGGGGGAGTTTTTTGACTCCCTTTTTGAAGCACTGGAACTAATTGAGCGTGGCGGGTTCCTCTACCGGATCCTTTTCCTGGAGGCCAGCGACGAGACCCTGGTCAGGAGATTCAAGGAGACAAGACGCCCACACCCCTTGGCCCTGGAGGGACGGGTCCTGGAAGGGATTCGACTGGAAAGAAAAAGGCTGAATGAACTGCGGGGACGCGCCCATTACATCGTTGACACCACCGACTTGACCCCGCGGCAGTTACGGGAAGAGATCAGGTACCTGCTGTCCGGGGAACTTGAGCCAGGGAAACTGCTCATCAGTATCGTCTCCTTCGGGTTTAAGTTCGGTCTCCCCCTGGATGCCGACCTGGTCTTTGACGTCAGGTTTCTCCCCAACCCCTACTACGTGGAAACTTTACGCCCTTTAACCGGAACAGATCGAGAGGTCAGGGAATATGTTTTAAGGTGGCCGGTAACCAAACGCTTCATCCGGCGGCTAGCCAGCCTGATCAAGTTCCTCATCCCCCATTACGCCAATGAGGGGAAAGCCCAGTTGACCATTGCCATTGGTTGTACCGGGGGACGGCACCGGTCTCTCGTCATTGCAGAGCGGTTGACGGAAATCCTGCAACACTGCAGCTACCGGGTTGTGCTGGAACACAGGGACGTCGGGAAGAACGATTGAGGGGTATTGGCAGGTGAAATTTCTGCACTGGTTGTATCCAGGCCTGGGAGTCAAACAGTGGTTTGCTTTCCTTCTGAGCGGGATTTTCTTGTTCCTGGCCGGCCTGGCCGTTACCATTGGGCCTGAAATCATGGGACTGGTTGAAGCTTTTTTCATGCGCGAAATCCTGGTGCTTGCGGTGCCGTTTTTCCCCTCCCTTGCCGTCGGCCTGCTGGTGATGCTGCTAGGCGCCATCCTTGCGGTTTACTCTTTCCACCGCCTGACGGCAGCAATCTCCAAGGTTTTTGACCCTGGTGGACGTGTCGGCCCCGCCTGGTCTCTTTATCGGCACCGGGCCTTGGAGCGGGGGCCGAGGATTGTCGCCGTTGGAGGGGGAACTGGTTTACCAGTCCTCCTGCGCGGGGTTAAGGAGTACACCTCCAACATCACGGCCATCGTAACGGTGGCCGACGACGGGGGGAGTTCTGGGAGGCTGCGGTCTGAGATGGGGGTGCTCCCCCCCGGCGATATCCGCAACTGCTTGGTGGCCCTGGCCGATGCCGAACCCTTGATGCAAAGCCTTTTTCAACACCGGTTCGGTGGGCGGTCGGGACTTGCCGGCCATAATTTTGGAAATCTCTTTATCGCGGCCATGTCTGAGGTTACCGGTGATTTTGAAGCAGCGGTTAGAGAATCCAGTAAGGTACTGGCTGTCAGGGGACGGGTCCTCCCTTCAACCCTTGATGATGTACAGATTGTGGCTCAGCTTGAGGACGGAACCCTTGTCCGGGGTGAGACCTGTGTTTCGCGCAGCCCGGGCGCGGTCCGGAAGATCTGCCTGGACCCTCCTGGCGCCCGCCCTCTTCCTGAGGCCCTAGGGGCCATTGAGGAGGCAGACCTTATTGTCCTAGCCCCGGGGAGCCTATTTACCAGCCTCTTGCCGACGTTGCTTATTCCCGGAATGGCTGAGGCTATCCATCACTCCACGGCCCTCAAAATCTATGTCTGCAATATTATGACCCAGCCAGGAGAAACCGATGGATTCACGGTTGCCGACCATGTCCGAGCCATTCTGGAGCATGTGGGGCAAAACCTTCTTGACTACGTGCTGGTGAATACCGGGAAGATTCCACCCTGGCAAAAAGAAAAGTACGCCCGGGAAGGGGCACGCCTGGTTGAGGTTGACCGGGAACGGGTTGAGGCCGCGGGGGTGCGGTTGGTGACTGGGAATCTGGTAGCGGCTCCCGGCAGAGCGGACATGGTCCGCCATGACCATGAAAAACTTGCGCAGGCAGTCGTCTCGCTCCTTGCCGCTTCCCGGAAATAGAGGGAATTCCAATCCTGTGTTACCTGTTTCCCGGCAAGTTTTGAGTTTAGAGAATCAAAAAAGGTTTTCTTGGGGTTTGCAGGGTTGATGGGCCAAAAAGTATTTGCAGGTAGGGCGCCCAACCGAACCGTATTCCAGCTTAACCTCTACCCTTCCTTCTTTCTGGAGGTAGTCCAAGTACCGGTGGGCAGTGATACGCGAAACCCCAAGCAACCGCCCGACCTCGCGCGCGGAGAGGGGGTGTTTCTCTTTCTGCAGGAGCTTAAGAATCTGGTTCATGGTCAGGTGGTTCAAGCCCTTGGGAAGGTTCTCCCCGTGGTTTACTAGCTTGTCCCCTGGAGGAGTTCCGGTGCTGTAGATAGTATCCAGGTCTTCTTGTTTCAGGAAATGGAGTGACTTGAGCTTGATGTGCCGCTCCCGGTACGAGTCCAGGGCCTTTTTCAACCGCTCGAACTCAAAGGGTTTGATAATGTAATCAACGGCACCGTGGCGAAGGGCCGCGGAAATCGTTTCTGTATCATCGGCGGCGGTAACCAGGATGATATCAGTGTTGAGCCCGAGGCTTCGGATCCTTTTCATCAGCTTGAGCCCGTCCAGCTTGGGCATAAAGACGTCCAGCAGAACCAGGTCAGGGTCTTTTTCCTTGATGGACTTCAAGGCTTGCTCCCCGTTTCTGGAGACCCCCACAACCCTGAACCCGTCGAGCCTTTCCGTAAACCGGCGGTTGATATCTGCCACCATGGGGTCGTCCTCAACGATGAAGACCCTGATGTGATCCTGGGTTCTAGGTTCAGGCAAACCTGGTCGCCTCCTTTCCGGGCCGTGTAGCCCTGCGGGTGGCGCTTTTTTTGTTCCTATCCCTTGGTCTAGGAAAGGAATCCACCTATTATATACCTGTATCCCGTTTTCTCCGGGTATTCCTGGCTCGTGTATTCCTTATTCTCTTCCGGTGTGGTCTATTCCTTGTCCGTGGCGCTTTATTGCCTTGGTTGTGTCGACGGCACAGGAATATTTCGGTTGGAGCCAGCAATTCCGAAAATTGTGCTTATTGGCAGGAGTTTATCTTGTTACCCAGAAGAATAAAAAGACCATGGTTGTGTTCAAAGCAGTATTTCAATGAAAAACTGACATGAGCTAGAAACTACGGCGGGGGGACTTCCATGAAACAAAGTGGTAAAAGCAACTATGAAATAAGGGCTGTTCAAAGGGCCCTGTCATTGCTGCAGAGTTTTGGGTACGAAGAAAGGGAGCTTGGGATTTCGGAACTGGCCCGACGCCTGGACCTTAACAAGAGCACTGTTTACCGCTTACTGACCAACCTCCAGAAGGTCAAGTTTGTGGAGCAGGACCCTCAAACCGGGAAATACCGGCTTGGAATCGGGCTCTTCGAGATGGGAAGCAGGGTCCTTCATCATATGGACCTGCACCGTGTCAGCCGCCCCTATCTTGAGGAACTCTCCAGGGTTACCCGGCAGACAGTACACCTCGTGGTTCCGGACGGCAGGGAAGCGGTTTACGTGGAGAAGGTGGAACACCACGGGGGATTTTTGCCCCAGTACTCACGGTTAGGGAAGAGGGCACCGCTCCACTGCACGGCGGTAGGAAAGGTTCTCCTTGCCGGGTTGAACGACTCCGAAGTAGAAAGGTTCATCCGGGAGAAGGGTCTCCGGTCCTATACGCGCCGGACCATTACTTCCCCTGGGGCCTTGATGAAAGAGATCCAGGCGGTCCGGGACCGTGGTTACGCTGTGGATAACGAAGAAATCCAGGACGGCCTGATGTGTGTGGCGGCCCCGGTCTTTAATTACAACGGGGAGACCGCAGCTGCCGTAAGCATTTCCGGGATGGCCATCCACTTTACTTCAGAAACCCTTCCGGGGTACATCGAGTGGGTGAAAGACGCGGCGCGACGAATTTCTACCGAACTGGGTTACAGGGTTGCTACCCAGGTGTAGACAGGTTAAGGCGTTCCGATTACGAAAACGCCCCGGCGGCGCCGGCCTTCCTTCGCATCGTCACGCTCTGATGGCTGTAAATGAACCTCGGCGGCTCCAGGCCGCAACTACAAACTGCCTTCTGGGCTCACACAGGTGGCTGCGGCTGGTCCTCCGCCGCCTGTGGTTTTTGAGCTTGTGCGCGCAGGTTGCCGCCCAGAAGGCCCGCGCCTACCCGTTCGTTGGCATCCCCTATGCAGACTGCAACAACCGGTTTGTTCCTGATTTTCATCCTCCGTGGTGCCGACCCTTTTGGCGGCACGGAGCACTAGAACCTGTTTTCGGCCCGGGTGAGAGGTTCAGCCGAAAGCAGGGGGTAAATACCTGGCTCAGGGGGTGGTCCAGGCAAGAGTTTCTCCAAGGGTGAAGGAAGATGTCAGAGGAGTGGGGAACCTTGACAGGTGAAGTGCGAGAGGGGGAAGACTTATACCGGCGGAGAGCATTGGTTTTGCCGCTACTGGCCATCTTTCTCGGGGTAATTTTGGCCGGATGTACGGTGCAACAACCACCCAAGGAGCCGAAGAAGAGGGAAGAAGCTGCCGCTGAAGAGACAGCGAAACACCTAGAAGGCGTGTGGCCCGAGCAGCCAATTGAATTTATTGTGCCCTGGAGTGCAGGTGGGGGAAGCGATATCATGGCCCGGGCCATTACCAGGGCTATCAAGAGCCATAACCTGGCCCCGGTGCCCGTAGTGGTAGTTAATAAACCCGGTGGGAATGCTCAGATCGGTGAAGCACACGTTATTAACAGGAAGGGGGATCCATACACCTGGATGACCTTGTCTTCCGGGCAAATTTCCATCCCGCTGGCGGGGCTTGGGAATATCAAGGCCACCGAGTTTACCCCTCTGGCCCAGATGGCAGCTGACACCCTGTTTCTGGTGGTTTCGGAGGACTCTCGGTTCAAAACCATTGAGGATGTCGTCCAGGCTGCCAAGGCTGACCCTGGTCGCCTTAAGATTGGGGGCTCTGGGGCAGGAACCGAAGACCATGTGGTTACTTACTTTTTCGAAAGAGCAGCCGGGATCAAGTTGAACTATGTTTCCTTCCACGGCGGCAGCGAGGTCATGAGTAACCTCCGGGGTGGGGACATTGACCTTGCCTGGGCTAACCCCAATGAGTGTTTGAAGGAACTGGAGGACCGCTTGGTCCGGGCGCTGGCGGTGACCACCGAGGAACGCTTGGAAAGTGCCCGGGGTGTTCCCACCTTTCGTGAAGAGGGCTACGACGTCGTCTTCTGGATGGTACGCGGTGTCCTTGGGCCGCCGGCCATGCCCCAGGAAGCTGTTGAGGGCAGTATTGAGATCCTCAGGAACGTTGCTGGGGGCGATTACTGGCAGAAAAACTACCTTGAAGCCAGGATGCTGACTCCGCGCTTTATCCCTGGTGACGAATATACCAGGGTGATCAAGGAGAACGAGGAGATGTTCCGGGAAGCCCTGAAAGCCATGGGTATGCTGGAAGAATAACAAGGTCAGGTGGGCGCACTTGGCCTTATTTTTTTATTTTTTTTGTTCTGTTACAGCCCTTACTCTTCACGTTTGTCATTGACGTTAAGGTGCATGGGGATGGTGATGGTGAAACAGGTGCCTTCTGTAGGGGAAGAATCAACCTTGATCTGGCCGCCGACTGCTTCTACTTCACGCTTCACCAGGGGGAGCCCGATGCCGTAATTTCCGCGGCCGGATTTCGTTGTGAAGCCTTTCTCGTACATCTTGGGAAGGATTCCGGCGGGTATGCCCTGCCCCTGGTCCTTGACCTTGATGGTGAGCTGTTCCGAGTCTTGGTAGAGGAAGACGGTTACCCGGCGCCGGCTTTTCTCTAGTTTTTCTACGGCTTCGATGGCGTTTTGGAGCAAATTGCCCAGGACCACGGCCACGGCGTTGCTGTCGAAATGTGCAGGTAGTGAAGTGAGTAGGCTTTTGGGGTCAATCTCCACGACAACCCCTCTTTCCCTGGCCTCGCTCAGTTTGCCCAGGAGGAGCCCGGCGGTGGCCGGGTCTTTAACCTTCTTGAGAATAAAGCTCACCACATCTTGCTGGATCCGGGTGGTTTGAAAGATGTAGTCAACGGCTTCATCATAAGAACCAAGCTGGATCAAGCCGGCGATGGTGTGAAGCTTGTTCATAAATTCATGTGTTTGAGCCCGCAGGGCTTCAACGAACTTCTTGACACCGGTGAGTTCTTCGGCCAGCCGGGTTACTTCGGTCTTGTCCCGGAAGGAGGCAATGGCGCCCACCACCTCGCCGTCAACGATGATGGGAACCGTGCTGGTGAGAACGACTGTTTCTCCCAAAACCTGTTCGTGGTCGAACTCCGGTTCCCTGGTTTCAAGGACCATGGGGAGACGGGTGTTGGGAAGAGCCTCTTGGATGGAGGTGCCCATCACCTCGCCCTTGAGGCCGAGGAGCCGTCGCCCTGCCTCGTTAACCAGGGTAATTCTGTGTTGGCGGTCGATGGCCAGAATACCTTCCCGGATGGAACCCAGCATGGCCTCGCGCTCCTGCAGGAGGGTGGCAATTTCCCTTGGTTCGAGACCGAAAATGGTTGCCTTTACCCTCTTGGCCAGAAACACCGCCCCCATGATCCCAACGAGGAGGCCGGCGGTGGTGGCCAGGTAGACTGGGCGGGCCACCTGGGTTATGGTTTCGGCAAGGGTGTCGCGGAAAACTCCGACCACTGCCACTCCGACCTGTTGACCGGCACTGTTGTAGATGGGGGTAAAGGCATGGACGATGGGCCCGAACCTCCCTGTCGTCTTGGAAACGTATTCTTCCCCCTTCAGGGCCCGGTCTTCGTCACCACCGGTGAAAAGTTTATAAGCCATATCCGGGTAGGTGTGGGCATACCGGAGTCCATCGGTATTCATGATTACCACCAGTTCAGCCTGGGTGGTTTGGGTCATTCGGTCAACAATCGGCTGGAGGTTTCGGGCCGGATCCAGATCATCCATGGCAATCCTGACCTGCTGCATCCGGGCCAGGGTTCGGGCCAGGTCCAGCAGGTGGGCTTCAATGATGGCCTCGGTGTGTCGAGAAACAGTCACCACGGACGCCGCAAAAACAACTCCAAGGGAGATCAGAACCACGAGAACCGTAAGCAGAAGGGTCATGGTTTGAAGGGTGAGATTAAACCTTCTTCCCCTGGTCACGGGGCGGTTCCCGGCCTGGGTGCCCGTACTCCTGGATCCTTTTCGCCTCAAGGCTCACCCTCCCAAATGGCGTCCTTGTCACTGCCTGGTGGTTCGGCATGGTACAACCAGCGCTCAATAATGATTTCTACGAGAAAACCCGGCTACCTGCCGGGTTTTCTCGGGCGGTTTTGCGCTCGCATCTTCCCGGGGCCAACAGGCCTGGCTGGGGAGCTCGCCGCGAACAGAACGAACTTTATTTTACATATAAAAAGAACTCTATGTACGAAAACAGGAAGCTGACTGGTGGTGATATAAAAGAACGGAAACAGCAAGGCGAAAATTGTGAATTATCACGATGCTTCCTCGGGCCCTTTGGCCCTGAAGTGTAACCTCAATGGTGTTTTTGTCCTGCCCTGGTTGGGCATGTAGGGTATTTCCTTAAAGAGACTGGAGGTGGTGCTTCGAAGGGACCAGCCAGAACGTGTCCAGAGGAGTCGGCCCGATTTTTTTTATTCTCTGAAGGAGGGGGAACCTTGAACCTGAAGAAAGGTTTGGTTTTGGCTTTTGTCGTCCTGTTGCTGCTGGGTGCTCTCGCAGGGTGTGGGGGCCAAGAGGCAGCCCAGGAGCCTGAGAAAGCCGAGGAGGCTAAAGGGGAGGAAGAGGCAAAGGAACCCGAAAGCAAGTGGCCCGAGAAGACCATTGAGTTTGTGGTGCCCTGGAAGGCCGGTGGTGGAAGCGACACCATGGCCCGCTCCATTACCAAGGCCATCAAGGAAGGCAATATTTCTCCTGTTCCTGTTGTCGTTGTTAACAAGCCGGGTGGAAACGGGCAGATCGGTGAAGCCTACGTCATCAACAAGAAGGGT
The DNA here is from genome assembly GCA_004367365.1 of Candidatus Acetocimmeria pyornia. Classification (GTDB taxonomy): domain Bacteria; phylum Bacillota; class Sulfobacillia; order UBA3575; family UBA3575; genus Acetocimmeria; species Acetocimmeria pyornia. The sequence goes on along the minus strand of SESX01000009.1, from coordinate 4,439 downwards.
GACCCCTATACCTGGATGACCCTGTCGTCCGGGCAGATCTCCATCCCCCTGGCTGGGCTGGGTGACATCAAGGCCACCGATTTCACCGCCCTGGCCCAGATGGCCGGTGACACCCTGTTTCTGGTAGTTCCGGCAGACTCCAAGTTCAACACCCTGGAGGATGTTGTCAAGGCCGCCAAGGCCAACCCGGAAGGCCTCAAGATCGGTGGTTCTGGCAGTGGTACCGAGGACCACATCGTTACCTATCTCTTCGAAAAGGCCGCCGGCATCAAGTTCAACTACATTGCCTTCAGTGGGGGCAGTGAGGTCATGAGCAACCTCATGGGCGGACACGTGGACCTGGCCTGGGCGAATCCCAACGAGTGCCTGAGCCAGGTTGAGGGTGGCCTGGTCGAGGTCCTTGGTGTTACCACCGAAGAGCGCTTGGACAGTACGCCTGACATCCCCACTTTCCGTGAATTGGGCTATGATGTGGTCTTTTGGCAAGTGCGTGGTGTCCATGGACCGCCTGGTATGCCGAAGGAAGCTGTAGAGGGCAGTATCGAGATTCTCCGGAAAGTAAGTGAGTCCGATACCTGGAAGGAGAAGTACCTCGAGGCCAAGATGCTGACCCCGCGTTTCATTCCGGGTGATGACTACACCAAGGTTATCAAGGATAATGAAGATATGTTCAGGGAGGCCCTGGGCTCCATGGGGCTGCTGAAGGAATAGGACCCTTCTTGAGGGCGGTGGGCCGGAGTGTCTGATTCCTCCGGCCTCACCCTTTCCCTGTTGCTGGTGTTCTGGTACCTGACTGGATGCGCTAGATTGCTAGAAACAGTGGCACTGGAAGAGAAGAGATGGTGAAGGGTGGTGGCGGAGTGCGCCAGGCTGATATCATTGGAGCCCTGATCTCCATTTTCTTTGGGGTTTTTGTTATTACCCAGGCCCTTGGCCTGGAATACTGGTGGCGGTTTGGGCCCGGACCTGGGTTTGTCCCGCTCTGGTCTGGGGTACTGATTCTTTCCGGGGGGGTTTTGCTCTTTATCACTTCTGTACGCCGGCCGCCGGACACGATGGAACCAGTTAATCCTGAAGGGAGAAAAAGACTAATTACCATCACCGTTCTCACGGTATTGGCTGCGGTGGCTATGAATTACCTGGGGTTTGGCACAACTATGTTTCTGTTTATGGCCCTGCTGGTCGGCGGTGTCGGCCGGCACCGGTGGTACGTGACACTGGGGTCGGCTCTCCTGGTTTCTGTAACCTTTTACCTGGTTTTTGTGAAATGGCTGTTAGTGCCGCTACCAAAAGGTGTTTTCGGTTTCTAGCAGCAGTAAGGGAGTGACCTAGATGGGGATTCTTCAGGACATTGTTTACCACCTGGGCCTCGGGTTTTCGGTGGCCCTGACGCCGACCAATATTCTTTTTGCCGCCATTGGAGTGACCCTGGGCACCATCATCGGCGCCCTGCCGGGTATCGGGTCTGTAACCGGGGTAGCGGTTCTCCTGCCCTTGACCTTTGGCATGGATCCCACTACAGCCATCATCATGCTTGCCGGAATTTACTACGGTGTTATGTACGGGGGAACCATCAGTTCGGTTCTGATTAATACCCCCGGTGATGCTGCCACGGTCATCAGTGCCATTGAGGGGTACCCGTTGGCAAAGGCCGGACGAGCAGGACCGACCTTCGCCCTGGTGGCGTTGGGCTCTTTCGTGGGCGGCACCTTCGGGGTACTGATGTTGAGTATTGCGGCTCCTTTTTTGGCTAAGACCGCCCTTCGTCTTGGTCCACCCGAGTACTTTTCCCTGATGATCCTGGCCATGGCTGCCCTGGCCGGGTTGGCAGGTTCCTCGCCCATCAAGGGGATTATTATGGGCGGCCTGGGGATCGTTCTTTCCACGGTTGGGGTAGATATCGGTCATGGTGTTCTTCGTTTTACCTATGGTAATGTTTACATGATGAACGGGATCGATTTCCTCCCTGTGGCTATTGGTATGTTCGGGATGGGTGAGGTCCTGGTGCAGATGCAGAGACTGGTAACCTTTGAGCTCCTTAAAACAAAAATCACCTTCCGTAGTCTTCTGCCAACCATCCAGGACTGGATTCGTGTGCGGTGGGCCATTGTCCGGGGGACCCTGATTGGGTTCGTGATCGGTGTCCTACCCGGAGCCGGGGCCACCATTGCTTCCTTTCTATCCTATGCCACCGAGAGTAAGCTGAGCAAGCACCGGGAAGAGTTCGGGAAGGGTGCCATCGAAGGTATAGTGGGTCCGGAATCGGCCAATAACGCCGCTTCGGCAGGGGCCATGGTGCCGATGATGACCCTGGGCGTTCCTGGCTCGGGAACCACGGCGGTGCTCCTGGGTGCCTTTATGATGTTTGGGTTGCAACCAGGTCCACTTCTCTTTCAGAACCACCCGGAGTTTGCCTGGGGTGTCATTGCCAGCATGTATGTCGGTAACATGATGCTGGTGGTTCTCAACACCATCTTTATCCCGACTTTTGTCAGTATCCTCAAGGTTCCCCAGACGATCTTGATGCCGGGAATCCTGGTCTTGACCATTGTGGGTGCCTACAGTTTAAATAACAACATGGCCGAGGTCTGGATTATGATTATCTTCGGCATCCTGGGGTATTTCTTCAAGAGGTACAAGTGGCCAATGGCGCCCCTGATCCTCGGCCTCGTGCTGGGCCCCCTGGCAGAGGTTAACTTTGTCCGTTCCCTGAGCATGTCACAGGGTGATTTTGGGATCTTTGTCGCGCGTCCCATCTCCCTGGCCCTGCTTGCAGGTGGGCTGGTAAGCATCTTTTACCCCCTCATCAAGCAGATCCTCCTGAGGGGTAGGGAGAAGCTGGCTTGACCAGGGGCAGGTTCTGCCGGTGGTTTCCGGTGGTCTTAACCTGGTGCCGTGTACATTTTCTTTCAGGATGACTGGTTAGCTGGGGCGAGGTTGGTAACACTGGAAGGAGGAGTGGCTCATGAAGATTGACGAAGTACTGTGTACTGCCTGTGAACAATGTATTCCCTACTGCCCGATGGGGGCTATCTTCCTGGAAGGTGACATGGTCAAGATCAGCCAGGACGAGTGTGTAGAGTGCGACATCTGTCGCCGTGCCGGGGTGTGCCCTGTCGACGCCCTTTACCAACCGGAACTGAAGTGGCCCCGAACCTTGAGGAGCGCTTTTAGTAATCCCTTGGTCTCGCACCCGGATACCAATGTACCGGGCCGGGGTACCGAAGAGATGAAGACCAACGAGGTGACGGGAAGGTTCAGGCGTGGTTACGCCGGGATTGCCGTGGAGTTGGGTCGTCCGGGTACCGGGGCTCGTTTTTACGATGTGGAAAAGGTGGCCACGGCATGTGCAAAACTGGGGGTCAGGTTTGAACCAGCCAACCCGGTAACCTTCCTGATGGAGGACAGAAGAACAGGAAAGCTCAGGCCTGAGGTGCTCAACGAAAAAGTCCTCTCGGCCATCGTTGAATTCGACCTCGAACTGCAGAAGGTGCCAGAGGTTCTGAAAGCCCTGAAGGAAGTAGCCAAGGAAATCGATACGGTTTTCAGCCTGGACCTTGTCTGCCGGGCCGAGCCTGACGGCTCTCTGCCCACGGTTGATGCGGCCAAATCCGCTGGCTTTGAGGTTTCCTTAAACGGTAAGACCAACGTTGGGCTTGGCCGCCCCTTAAAGGAGGATGGATAATGACCCACAGCCTGCACAGACGGGGAACGGAGGAGAACTTGAGCAACGACTACATCGTTTTTGCCATCGCCGCCCAGGGCATCAATGCCGACGGTGCCAGTGCCAAGTTTGCCCGGTTTGCCGAGGTGGTGGAAAAGTACGAACCGGTTAGTTTCGGGGACATGAAAACCGGGAATGTTTTCTCGGTGGGGATGGAAGAGATCAAGAAAAACTTCAAGGACAACTCCATTGTTCATGCGGTCTTCACCGACCCCGACGTAGTGGCTGAAGTACTGAAGGAGCTAAAAGAAATCGACCTGGGGCTTTCCATAGTTGTTTCGGGCCTTCTTGAACCGGTTGACCGTTGTTGTCGGCAAGCCGGCACGCCGCGCCACACGGTGGAACATTCCCTGGGAATCTGGGGCCGGACCGAGACCCTGCCCGGGGAAAAGGTTCTCGAGGTATCCACAATGTGTGGACACGGGATGGTGGCCTTCGGCTTGGTGGAAGAGATGGTTGACCGGATCAAGGCGGGGACCACGACCCCGAAGGAAGCTGCCCTCGAACTGGCCAGGCAGTGTCACTGTGGGATCTTTAATCCGGTCCGGGCCGAGAAGCTCCTGGCTTCAATGGGAAAATGACCAAGGGCAGCGTGGGCAGCCTCCAGCCTCGTCAATGCTACCAGTGCACCCGGGCGCAAGCACGCCCGGGTTTTCGTTCGCCCAGCATGTCTGCTGAGCCGATGAGCTGAAAGAAGCTCTGTCGCCTAACCAGC
>SESX01000089.1 GCA_004367365.1 Candidatus Acetocimmeria pyornia | reverse complement strand
CAGGCCGCGTAGCACCCGCCGCAAAAAAAGCACTGCCAGAGTTCGATACTCGAAACGACCCGCTTGATGTTGCCCATATTGAGGTCCCTGATGATTTTTCGGGGGTTGTAGGTGGGTGTCACCGCCGCGGCCGGGCATTGGCCCGTACACTTCCCACACCCAAGGCATTTCTCGGCTTCATTGACAAAGCCCATGGCAATCGGTTTCCAGCGCTCGTAGAAATCCTTTGACCAGTCCTCAAGGCGTTCTTCCATACCCCTTGCCCCCTTTCAGGTCGGCGTTTTCCTCCCGGGTTTTACCCGCCAGCCTCTTTATCCTTACCCCGAATCCCCATGGCCTGGGCAATCATCGGACCCATCTGGGGGGCAAACCTCAGCAGGTCCCGGCGGCAGTCGGGGCCCCGTAAAGCAAATTTGACCATCCCAGGCATCATCTTCATCATCTTGCCCAACGGCATCTCCAGGCTGAAGAGTTCCTCAAAATAGCGCAGGATCTGATCACCTACCTGCTGGCTGTCCCGGCCCCCAAAGGAGTGGTCGTAATGGTTGCGCACATACGCACCCCCTTTCCGATATAACTATGTGTTCTTTTTCACTAATTTTTTATTTCGACTTCCAGGGTCTTATTCCTCCTTTACTTTACTTCCATTTCGCAAATTTTTTGTTTTTCCAAGATCCATGTAAAAATGCAAGGAACTTTTTGGTTTTCGGGGAAGGGGATTTTGGCTTGGCAACGAATTTTTCTCGGAAAGGTACTCTCTACGGCCTGGTTCCGCCAGGTGCAATAACCCTCATCATTTGTAGGTGCCGCTGGGGCGATCCACCGTGTCCACCTGTTTCAGGAGTCTCGAACTGAGGATAACTTTTCTTATAACGACTACCCTGGCAGTGTTCACCTTCGGGGCAGCCTACTATGCTGCCAACTACACCCATATGACACCAGAAGAAGGCCTTCACATGTACATTCTGGCCGCCATCTGCACCCTGGCCGGTGCAGCCGTCGCCAGAACTTCCGCCCGCATCGTCACCAGGCCGGTCACTTCCTTAATCCAGGCCGCCCGGAAGATACAAAAGGGTGACCTTACGCCCAGGGTCAAAGTCAACGGTGACGACGAAATCAGTGTCCTGCAGAAAACCTTCAACTCCATGATGGACAGGATCCAAGAGACCATCGAGGAAAGGGAGATGGCCTGCCGGGTGCTAGACAAGTATGCCCAGGCCGTGGAGGAAAAGGCGATCCGGGATGAAATGACCGGCTTATACAACTACCGCTATTTTTATACAAGGCTGGACGAAGAAATCGAGCGTAGTCAACGGATGAAAACCCCCCTTTCCGTTCTCATCCTGGACCTGGATAATTTCAAGGAAGTCAACGACCGCTACGGACACGTGGCCGGGGACTACCTGCTTAGGGAGATGACCACCCGGCTGCAGGGCCTTTTGCGGTCAGCTGACATCCTGGCGAGGTACGGCGGTGACGAGTGTGCCATCATCCTCCCGGACACAAGCCTCGAGGAAGCACAGGTAATCGCCGGCAGAATCCAGAAAGCCTTCGCGTCAGAGCCCTTGACCGTCCAGGATTTTGACCCCATCCGGATCACCCTGAGTATCGGCGCAGCACAGTATGAAGAGAAGTTCACGCCCGAGGATTTCATCCATACCGCCGACCAGGCCCTTTACGAGGCCAAGAAGGCAGGAGGTAACCAGGCAAGATTTGCTGCAGCAGCCGCGAAGTAAGGAACACAAGAAAGGTTCCCGAGCAGCTGGTGGGGAAGAAACCTATGGCCAACTTGGAGGCGTATCCAGGAAGTCGAGGGTGTCTCAAGACTGGTGCTCCATGCCGCCTTGCGGTGCGGCGGCACCACGAAGCATGAAGATTGGAAGGGTATTCAACGGCCCCTTGCACGGGTAGGATCATGAGTTGCACGCCCGGGGTACTCCGTAACGAGACACCCAGGCAGTAGGCCCGGAGGGCCAAGTCGGTTATTGCAGTCTGTGTAAGGGGTACCAACGAAGGGGTAGGCACCGGCTTCCTGAGCGGCGGTCAGCGAACGAGTTCAAGAACGGCAGGCGGCGGAGGACCAGCCGCAGCCACCGCGAGTTTGTGGCTGCAGCCCGGAGCCGCCGGGGTTCATTACAATTATCCGGTGAGCGTAACGTCGCGAAGGAAAGCTGGCGCCGTTGGGGTAGGGGTTCCCCCTTAATTGCCTCTTCAGAAGTTTTTTCCCGGAAACTCAATCCCTTTACCTTACCAGCCCGTACGGCCAGGTGAGGGTACCACCACCGAGGTTAAAGACCCGGCTGAAGCCTTTCTGCATCAGAATCCTGGCGGCCAGGTAGCCGCGCAAACCCTGCCGGCAGTAGACCACCGTTTCCCGGTCCGGCCAGAGCTCCCCGCAGCGCTGCCGGAGCTCCTCCAAGGGGATGTTCAAGGCCCCTGGCAGGTGGCCCGCACGGTATTCCTCCTGTGTCCGGACGTCAACCAGGACCAGGTCGGCAGCTGCATCCAACCGTCTCTTGAGGTCACCGGGCGTGATATTGCGCACTTCCCCGTCGACAGTATTGCCGGCTACAATTCCGGCCACGGCCACGGGGTCCTTGGCCGGTGCAAAGGGCGGGGCATAGGCCAGGTCAACATCAAAGAGGTCGTGGGCGGTCATCCCGTTGTAAATAGCGGTGGCCAAGACATCGATTCTCTTGTCCGTCCCTTCCCGGCCGATGGCCTGGGCCCCCAGGAGGCGCCCGTCTGGGGCATTGACAACCAGCTTGATGGCCAGGGGTTTCGCCTCCGGGTAGCAGTGGGCCCGGTTCAGGGGGTGAACATGGGAGACCTCAACCCTGAGGCCGCGGGCCCGGGCCTCTCTCTCGCTGAGACCGGTCCAGGCCGCCGTCAGGTCACAGACCTTTACCACACCACTCCCCAATACCCCTCCAAACCTGGCTTCCGCCCCGGCTGCATTGGCACCGGCTGTACGCCCGTGTCTGTTGGCCACCGAACCCAGGGGTGCCCAAACTGCCTCCCCGGTGACCCTGTTTCTGGACTCGGCACAGTCCCCGGCGGCATAGATATCCTCCAGGTTGGTCTGCATGCGGTCACCGGTGGCAATGGCCCCTGTCGGGCCTAATTTCACCCCGGCAGCCTGGGCCAGGTCTACATCTGGCCGAACTCCCACTGAAAGGAGAACCAGGTCGGCAGGCAGAACAGCCCCACCTTGGGTTCTCACCCCGGTTACGGCACCACTGCTGACCTCAAAACCCTCTACCCCCTCACCGGTAAGCACTCGAACCCCTTTTTCTTCAAGGTGTTTCTGGACCGGGAGAGCCATCTCTTGATCCAGGGGCGCCAGCACCTGGTCCATTTTTTCAATGATCGTGACCTGTAAGCCCCGGGCCAATAAGGCCTCGGCCATTTCCAGGCCGATGAGGCCTCCCCCCACCACCACGGCAGAGCGCGCCTCGGCCCGGGCGGCACTTTGGATGATGGCATCGGCATCTGGTATCGTCCGGAGGGTAAAGACATTGGCCGCCTCCACCCCCGGGATGGGCGGCACCACGGGCCGCGCCCCTGTCGCCAGAACCAGGGCATCATACTCGTACCACCTTTCTTCCCCTTCCTTTAGGTTCCGGACCCGGACCCGCTTCTTTTCGGGGTCAATCTGTGTCACCTCGTGGCGGGTCAAAACCTCAACATTGTGCCTGGCCCGGAAGGCCTCCGGGGTCATGACGAGGAGTTTCTGCCGGTCTCGGACCGCGCCGGAAACGTAATAAGGAAGCCCGCACCCCGCATAGGAGATATGCGGGCCTTTTTCAAAAAGCCTAATCTCCGCCTCTTCATCACAGCGCCGGGCCTTGGCCGCAGCACTGGGCCCAGCGGCTACCCCGCCGACAACAAGAATCCTGCGTCTCTTCATCTTTGTCATCCCTTCCCTCTCTTGTCCGGGGTGATGGTTACCGAATTTTAGCCGGGGTGATGGTTGCCACCCGCAAAGATGACCTTCTCCGGTCTGACAGCTGCCAACCGGAACTTCAATATCCTTAACTTCAACATCCTTAACTTCAATATCCTTATTGTCGCCCTTCTCTGCATGCATGTATGTAACCTTCAAGGAACAAAAGTGGCCGGGTAAGGGGCCGGGCAGGACCCGGGAGCGGTTCTTGCCAGCAGGACCCCTTAGGCTGGCTACCCGGTGGACAGCCCGTGCCGCGGGCCTCCAGCACCCGGAGTGATTGCACCAGATTTCACAATCCCTTCTACGGTCTAACGATCAACCTAACGATGACAATCCTGAACCATCCTGCCCGTCGTACCCGCCCCTGCCCACCTCCCCACGGCTGCCCCTTGAAGTTGGGTCAGCCCTCATGGGGGACAGGTGGAAGCGGACAAGTAGAACACTCTCAGTGAAAACCCGCCCGCTTGAAGTTTTCAATAAAGTTAATGACAAAGCGCAGTTCCTTTTCGTTCATGGTACAGATCTGGCGCAAAACCGCTTGGACCTGGGGCTCCATGAGGAGCCTCTTTAAGTCCGGGCCCATGGCAGCCACCATGTCCTCAAGCCCGTCCTTCTCCATGATCAGGTAACAGGGTGAAATCCCGAGGGCCTCGGCAAGCTTCTCCACGCTCTTTAGGGATGGCTTCACTTTACCCTTCTCAAGCTGGCCGATAAAGGCCACAGAGACCCCAGCCCGCGCGGCGAGTTCCCTTTGGGTCAGGCCTAGTTCCTTGCGCACCTCCAGGAGCTTGCGGCCAAGGCTGTTCTGACCGTGCTGGATGAGTAGGGCCACGGGCAGTTCCAGCCCTGAGGCTATGGCGCGTAAGGCCTCCACCGATGGCTGGGTTACATTTCTTTCGATATCACTTAGGTAGGTGACAGACAAGCCCACCCGCTTGCTCAGTTCCGTAATGGTGAGCCCCAGCTCCTGCCTTCGAACCCTGATCTTGTCCCCGAGGGTCAGGTAGTATTCATCCCGGTAAACCGCCGCCTGCATCATTTCCTCCCTGGGGATCCTGAGGGTGGAACAGATCTTGCTAAGGGCTTGGAGGGACGGCTCCTTGACCCCGCGCTCAATCTCACTGAGGTAAGAAATGGAGATCTTCGTGAGATTGGAGAGGTCCTTCAGGGTATAGCCCAACCGCTCCCGGTACTCGCGCAGCTGCGGACCAACTTTCAACATACCTCTCGTCCCTTTCTTGGCCGGGCTTCGGCGCAAAACACGTCCGTGCAGGTGCCCGAAGAGATGAGAAACAATCAACCAACCCGTACCCGTTCCCCGTTGATCTCCAGTTCGTACGTGACGGCAGATGCCTTGTTAAGCATGTTGGAGACGACGCAGTACTTCTCCTGGGAAAGTTCCACCGCTCGCTTGAATTTATCCGGTGGTATATTCTGCCCGGTAATCTTGTAGACCAGGCGAATACCGGTATAAATCTTGGGGTGGTCGGAAGCCTGCCGCCCCTCAAGCTCAATCCAGAACTCGTCAAAATCAATCCTCATCTTCCCCAGGATGGAAACCACGTCCATCCCGGTACAACCCCCCAGGGCCAGGAGGACGACCTCGCCCGGCCTGGGTCCACGGTTCTCCCCCCCGACACTTTCCCTGGCATCCATGGTCAGGAAATGACCGGATTCCGTCTCACCGCGAAAAGCCATTTTACCGTCCCAGCGCACGGTTGCTTTAGCCATGGTAAAACCTCCCCTGTTCCGAACATGGTAGTATCCATTTTCATCGTGCCTGGAGCCGCCACTTGTGTGTCCCGCTCCTGAGCACCCCGCGCGTGCAACTAACCAGAACACCGACTCAATTTTCGTCCTTTGTGGTGCCGCTGGTTACAGGTGGCATGGGCAACTACTTGGTTTTCCGGACGGCCCGGGCTGAACCCCTGCCTGCCCTACTTGCCTCCGGGTGCCAGGTCCAGAAGCTCCTCGAGGCGTTCTTCCAGGTCCTCCAGTTCCTGGAGCATGGACGGTTTCACGGAATGGGCAGGCAACCTGGCCTTCAGGTCCCTGATCTTCTCGCGCAGGGAGTCGATTTCCTCCTGCACCCTTCCCGGGTCCCTAAAACCTTCCGAAACCATCAGGTACTTCCTCCCATGCAGCCCGTCAGGTCGCCAGAAGTCTTTTTCAACCGACAACTTATGCTGTCTCCCGGTCGCCTTTTCCCTCCTGGGTGAATACCAGCGCCCCCTGCAGGCAGTTTTCGATACAGAGCTCGCAGCCCCGGCACAATCCACTGTCTACCTGCGCCGTTCCCCCCACCATCTCGATGGCCCCGTGGGGGCATGACCGGGCACACTGGCCACAGCCCCGGCACAGGTTCTCGATCACCATCAGGTGCATCTTTAGGTACCACCCCTCCCGGCCGCGCTCAATTTGAGCCCCACCCCGACCTCTTGTCCAATACCCCAATACAGCGCCCGACGTCGTGATGAGGGGCAACTGCCCCTCCAATCTAGATTCCTCAACCAAAACCCGACCCGGCCGAACCAGAACTGCACTGCGAACCAGTACTCAAGAACTGGAAACCCCTAAACAGCTGCTTGATGTTGCTGCCATCACACTTTGGACAGGTAACCTTATCCTTATCTTTCCAGGAAACGTGCACTGTAAACTCGTGTTGGCAGTCCTTGCACCTCATGTCATAAGCCGGCATCCCTACCAAACCTCCTTGGTTTAATGCTGTGCACCGAGGTAGTCCAGCCCTCACCCTGACCCGGGCCTGGAACCAATTTTTCAATAAAGGGCACAAGAAGGTACTGATACCCACAAGGGTATCCACAGGCTATCTTACCACCACTCCAGTCATGCCGTCAAAGGCAAGGTTTGAAGCCGCCGTTCCTGTCCAAAGACGGTGGTTCTCACTGGGGCTCAAACTTGTAGCCAACACCCCATACCGTCGTGATGCGGCCAGCACCACTGTTCTTGTCCCCTTTGCCACCAAGCTTATCACGAATATTCTTGATGTGGGTATCGACCGTCCTGGCATCACCGTAAAAATCGTATCCCCAGACCTTTTCGAGAATCTGCTCCCTGGAGAACACCTGCCCGGGGTGTCTGGCCAGAAAATGAAGAAGGTCATACTCTTTTGGGGTCAACCCCACCTCATGGCCGTTTACCGTGACGGTACGGGCACCTTCATCAATCACCAGGCCAGGGAAACGGAGCACCCTGCCCCCGTCTTTCTTCTCGGGCTGCACCCGCCGGAGCAAGGCCTTGACCCTGGCCACCAGTTCCCTGGGACTAAAGGGTTTGACCACGTAGTCATCCGCCCCAAGTTCAAATCCCAGAAGCCGGTCCAGTTCTTCTCCCCTGGCCGTCAGGATAATGACAGGGATATCAGACTTGGCACGGATCCGGCGGCAGGTTTCCCAGCCGTCCACTTTGGGCATCATCAGGTCCAGTACAACCAGGTCTGGGTCGTTCTCCTCAAGGCGGGCCATCACTTCCTCACCGTCAGCGGCTTCAATAACCTGGAACCCGTCCTTCTCGAGGTAGACGCGAACCAGTTGTCTCATCCGGCTCTCATCGTCGGCCACAAGAATCGTAGCTGAAAACCCCACTGGGACGCCTCCCCTCCCACCATCACTCTCACAAAAATGACGCCTTTTGTGCCTTGTGTCAGGGGTGCTTTAACAGGCCCTCACCCGCGGTAACTACTCCTGGCCAGAAAACCCATGATCAAAAGGGCCGCAGCTGCAATCCCAAGGCTCGCCACCTGGGCCACTGTCAACCAGGCTGAAAATGCCTGCGAAGCGCGGAAAAACTCGACTCCAAAACGGATCAGGGAGTACCCAAGGAGATAACCGAAGAAAAGCTGCCCCGGGAAACGAGTTCTTTCCCTGAATTTCCACAGAAAAAAGAAAAGGACCAAGCTCAAAGCAGATTCAAAAAGCTGGGTCGGGTACCGCAGGCCCGGTGCGTACCGGGTCAGAACCCCCCACGCGCCCCCGGTGGGAAGCCCGTAGCAGCAGCCGTTTAAGAAGCAGCCGATCCGGGCGATGGCTGTTCCCAGTGCCAGTGAAGGGGCACAGATATCGGCCAGTTTCCAAAAGGCAATCCCGTGTTTCCTGGTAAACCAGATCCCAACCAGGACTCCACCCAGAACCGCCCCGTGGAGGGAAAGACCTCCTTCCTGAAGGAAGAAGACCCGCCACGGCTCTTTGAGAAAGAGACCGGGGTCCAAGGCCACGTAGACAAGCCTGGAACCAACCAAACCCCCCAGGACGGCAAGGGCAATAAAGTCGACAACCAGGCCTGGTTCCCAACCAACCCTTTTGGCCTCCCGCATGGCGAGGAAGGTACCAACGATAATGGCGATGCTGAGCATTAGGCCGTATGAATAGACAGAGATCTGGCCGATGTGAAGAACCACTGGGTACATGATGCATCTCCCCACAGGCCCGGGAGCGGATTCACTCCGTGCAGCAGCAAAACGAGATTAAGGAAAAAAAACGGTACAGGTTAAGGGGTTGGGCCGGTAGCGAAAACACCTACCGGCCGTGCCCACAACCTGTCTCCGAACCCGGTTTACGAAATGGTTTTGTCGACCGCCCTGGCCAGCTCGTTCTTGGGCATGTAACCCACCAGTCTCTCCACCAATTCACCGTTCTTGAAAAGGGCCAGGGTTGGGATGCTCATAATCCCGTAATTTGACGCCGTTTCATGGTTTTCATCGACGTTAACCTTAACGACCTTGAGCTTCCCCTCGTACTCACCGGCTATCTCTTCCACTACCGGAGCAACCATCCGGCAGGGGGCACACCATGGGGCCCAAAAATCAACAAGCACGGGTTTCGAGGACTTCAGGACCTCTTCTTCAAACTCGGCATCAGTCACGGAAACAACGTTTTCACTCATTGTCCTCACCTCCGCAGTACTTTTTCTCAAAGCCTCTCTAACTTCTTATCGGGGGGCCTGGGCCGGTGCATCAGGAAAACTTCAAGAAGATATCGATCACCCGGTCGAAGTCCTCCTTGCATTCCCTTCCCTCAACGTATTGTTCCCTCAAACAGCGCTCCATCATGTTACTAATGAGCTTAATCCCGACCCTGTTGATGGCAGACCTCATTGCCGCCAGCTGAAAGAGGACTTCCTCACAGTCCCGGCTCTCTTCCAGCATCCTTTGGATTCCGCGGGCCTGGCCTTCAATCCTTCTCAGGCGGTCGATGAGTTCCTTCAGGGTATCCCTGTAAACGACATCTTCCCGCGGCGGCATCCAGCAACCCCCTTTCATATACCCCATGGGGTATCCGTACTAAATTTTAGCACACGGCATCAGACCTCGTCAAGGCTAACCTCAACAGCACCAACGGAGAGCCTGACAGCTCTCCGGTGTTAATGCTTTGTGTTTTTCGCGACCGGTAGGTCGTGCCTGTTCTGGCATCAAAAGCCACGCCAGCTTTCCGGCCGTAAGACCCCTCTGTCCCGGACGGCCAGAACGTGGGTGATCTCCCGCAGCATCCTTTCTTTGTCCTGCGGCAAGGTTCCTTTGACCGGGAGGTAATTGGAGGCATGGTTGCTCCTGAAAACACAGTTGGAAAGTTCAAGCCCCGTGACCAGTTCCCTCATTTCAGCCAAGACCTCAAGGGGGGTAAGGGGGGTAAACTCGCCCCGTTCCACCTTCCTGGCCAGGGGGGCATGGGGGTCAATCAGAAGGGTCAGAGGGGCAAGGTACTCCGGGTCAATCTCATTGATCACCCGGGCGGTTTCCCTGGCGTGTTCCAGGCTGGCCTCTTTCCCTCCAAGTCCCAGAATCACCGTCACTGACAGGGTAAGACCGGCTCGACGTACCCTTTTTCCTGCCCTCACCATCTCCTCCCGGTCAGCCCCTTTGTTCACCTGGCGTAAAACCCGGTCCGACCCGCTTTCCACGCCCAGGTATACGATTCCCAACCCCGCCTTCCGGAGGGCTTTCAGTTCCGCGGGGTCCTTGCCCAAAATATCCTGCGGGCCGGCGTAGATCCCGATCCTCTCCAGCCGTGGAAACCTGGTCTTGAGCATCTCCAGGACCGCTGTCAGATGGGCGGTCGGCAGGGCCAGGGCATTGCCGTCGGCTAAGAACACCCGCCGTGCGTGGGGATACAACTGGGCCGCAGCCCCAATGTCGGCTTCAATCTCCTCAAGGCTGCGTTCGCGGTACTTCTTATCTTTATACATGATGCAGAAGGTGCAGGCATTATGCGAACACCCGATGGTAGCCTGGAGAATAAGGCTGTGCGCCTCACTAGGCGGCCGGTAGACTGTACCTTCGTACCTCATCAGAGCTGAATCCTCCCTACCCCTTGTCTCTCCAATCCGCCTGCACTCGTGCTGACCCTACCCGCCCTGCCCGCCCGGGGC
>SESX01000088.1 GCA_004367365.1 Candidatus Acetocimmeria pyornia | reverse complement strand
GAGGACCAGCCGCAGCCACCGCGAGTTTGTGGCTGCGGCCCGGAGCCGCCGAGGTTCATTACAAACTTACGGTGAGCGTGACGCCGCGAAGGAAGGCCGGTGCCGTCGGGGCATTTTCGTAGAAGAAGAGCCAGGATTCCGGCGGGATTCATGGAGGAAAAGTGTGCCTGGAGTACTTATAATAAATATATGGCCAGGCGCCGGTCTGCCTTCTTGTCCCAGCGCCGCATTTCAAGCACTGAACCACCTGGCCATGGGCCAGGACACGTGGGTCAGCCCCACCTGGAAGGGCGGAGGTGTTGTCTCTTGAGCGAAGAACGGCTGCAAAAGGTGATGGCCCGGGCCGGGGTAGCCTCGCGCCGCCGCTGCGAAGCGTTGATCCGCGCGGGCAGGGTGAAGGTCAACGGTACGACGGTGACCCGTCTGGGGACTAAGGTCAGCCCCTGGGACAAGATCCAGGTAGATGGGCAGGACCTGGTCTGGCGTGAACCCAAGGTGTACCTTCTCTTGAACAAACCGCGTGGTTACCTGTCCACTGTTCACGACCCG
This sequence comes from Candidatus Acetocimmeria pyornia, assembly GCA_004367365.1. Taxonomy (GTDB): domain Bacteria; phylum Bacillota; class Sulfobacillia; order UBA3575; family UBA3575; genus Acetocimmeria; species Acetocimmeria pyornia. The sequence goes on along the minus strand of SESX01000088.1, from coordinate 9,809 downwards.
CACGGTCGGGCTACGGTTATCGACTTGGTCAAGGATGTTGGGGTTCGGGTCTACCCGGTGGGCCGGCTAGACCTGGAGACCGAGGGTTTGCTCCTTCTCACCAATGACGGCGAGTTGACACACCGGCTCACCCATCCCAGGTACAAGGTCCCGAAAACCTACTTGGCTGTTGTGCAAGGAGCTGTACCACCGGAAGCCATCAACCGCCTCAGGAGAGGGGTTGCGCTGGAGGACGGGAGGACGGCACCGGCCCAGGTGAAGCTGCTGGGGAGCAGTAGGGACACCTCTACCCTTGAAATTACCATCCGCGAGGGTAAAAAGCGCCAGGTTCGGAGAATGTGCCAGGCAGTCGGCCACCTGGTGATCTCCCTGCGGCGTACCAGGGTGGGATTTTTAACCTTAAAGGGGCTGAAAAAAGGTCGGTACCGCCACCTTGCCCCAGGGGAAATCCGGCGGTTGAAGCAGCTGGCTGGTTCTGGCACACTGCAGGAGGAAGATTAGGTTTTTTGCCGAACTTAACACGAAAACGAGGGAAGTGGTGTTAAATGGCAGCCCAAAAAGCGCTTTTGGTCATTGATATGTTGGTTGATTTCATGGAAGAGCGGGGTACCCTTTACTGTGGCGAGGAGGCCCGACGTATTATCCCATTTGTCCGGGAAAAGCTAGAACAGGCCCGGAAGGAACGGTGGCCTGTTCTTTTTATCTGTGACCGGCACCTGCCTGATGACCGGGAGTTTCACCTTTTCCCTCGGCACTGTGTTGCCGGCGAGGTGGGGGCGGAGATCATTGCCGAACTGACCCCGCAACCTGGGGAACGGGTGATCCATAAACGAAGATACAGTGGCTTTTTTGGTACTGACCTGGACCTGCACCTAGGGGAGCTGGGTATTGAGGAACTCTACCTGGTCGGGGTGTGTACCAATATTTGTGTGCTCTACACGGCTGCCGATGCCCGGATGAGGGGGTACCCAGTCCACGTCTTCAGGGAAGGTGTCGCTTCCTTTGACCAGGAGGCACACTGTTTTGCCCTTCAGGAGATGGAAAAGACCCTGGGGGTTGAGGTTGAATAGCAGTGCGGACCGCAGCAAGGAGAGACCGGTGGGATTGGACGCAGCTCGGGTCCACGGAGAGGTAAGTGGAGGACAAGCTCAGTCGGGTAGGGGTTGTGCCCAGGGGGGGATGGAGTTGAAAGATAGAGACAGGTTCGAAACTATGGCCGATGTGAAGGGGTATCAAGTGAAGAAGCCCAGGCTTTTCTCAGCCACCCACGAGGAGATCATAGACGGGGCCACGACCGATATTTATTTTGTCAAAACGTATCAAATTTTGCAGGCAATGGGGTTACACGAAACCGGTGTCACCGCTGAAATTTTTGCCAGCCGAAGCGGGGTAATGGCGGGCCTGGATGAATGCATCTACCTCCTGCGTACCAGCGGTGTCCGATTGTGGGCTTTACCTGAGGGTGAGGAATTTCGCGGGAAAGAAGTTGTGATGAGGATCGAGGGTTCTTACGGGTCTTTCGGTATCTATGAAACCGCCCTGCTGGGAATCCTAGCCAGCAGCACGGCCTGGGCGGCAGCTGCCCGGGAGTGCAGGAAGGCAGCTGGCCAGGCTCCTTTCCTCTGTTTTGGGGCGCGGCATGTGCATCCGGCGGTGGCGCCGGTGATGGAACGAGCCGCCATCGTGGGAGGGGCCAGCGGGGCTAGCTGCATTTTGGGTGCCAAGCTGGCCGGGGTGCAACCCTCCGGCACCATTCCCCATGCCGCGGTCCTGGTGGTTGGGGATACCGTGGAGGTGGCCGTAGCCTACGACAGGGTTATGCCCCCCGAGGCGCCGCGGATCATCCTGGTAGATACCTTTAAAGATGAGGTTGAAGAATCCCTCCGGGTGGCCGACGTTCTGAAGGAACGCCTCGAGGGTGTACGGCTGGATACCCCAGAGGAAAGGGGTGGGGTAACCCCGGCCTTGGTCCGGGAGGTTCGGGCTCGTCTGAACCAGGCTGGTTTTGAAAGGGTTAAGATCTTTGTTTCCGGAGGGATCAACCCCGGGCGCATGCCCGCCCTGGTTGAGGCCGGAGCCGATGCTTTTGGGGTTGGGAGTTACATTTCTGGGGCCAAGCCCATCGATATGACCATGGACCTGGTGGAGGTTGCCGGCAAACCGCGGGCCAAGCGGGGCCGGATCCCGGGAAGAACGGAAAACCCACGCCTGCGCCGGTTTTTGTGATGGCCCGCAGTGTGGTTAACCAGGTTTGTTTTCGGAAATACTAGCAGTACCAACCTTCAGGAGGCGAGGCATTGGCCATGAGCCGAAAAAGGTTTTTGCGCTTCGGCGGTGCCCCGTTTCATCTCAAGGCTACTCCCCGGGAGATTAACCGCTTTGTAAGCCGTCTCCCGGAGGAAAAGTCCCGGAGCCTCTTTGAAATCGTATCTGTCCTGCGGGATGAAGGGTTGATTGAAATCGAAAGCGGGCAGGAAATGGGTACGGTGGACCAGGGCTTCAAGGAATTGATGGAAGGTGAGTATGCCCGGTACCGGGCCCCCAAGAAAGTGAACAGGTTTGAAGAAGGGTACGAATAAGCGATTCCTTGGCATCCACGGGGAAGGTACGGTATAATGGGGTTAGAGGGTTGTTTCCGAAGGACCAGTCAAGACTACGTGGGGAGGGAAATCCATTTGGTTGTGACCAAGGAGCAAACCATTGCCGAGGTATTAAGGTTGAACCCGAAAACCGCAGAGGTTTTTACCAGGTACGGCATGCACTGTTTCGGTTGCCACATCGCTTTCTCTGAAACCGTAGGGGAGGCTGCCAGGGCTCATGGGGTAGACGCTGACCTGCTTGTGGCGGATCTCAACGAGCTGCTGGCTAACGAGAAGGAAGAGGATAAAGAGCATTAAGCAAAGTTGGGGCATCAGGACCCAAGAAGGCATCCGTTCCGCGCCTGCAGCAGGGCGAGTTTGTGGCTGCGTCCCGGAGCCGCCGAGGTTCATTAGAACTAGACGGTAGGCGTGACGGCGCGAAGGAAGGCCGGCGCCGTTGGGACATTTTCTTATTAGTGCTCCATGCCGCCCCCTGGGGCGGCACCACGAAGGATGAAAATGCAAGGGTGGAACCAGCATTTTCGTAGAAGTGCCCCATGTAGCCCTGCGCTGCGGCGGCACACCGAAGGATGAAAATTGGAAGGGGTATTTGGCAAAGGTTGCACGCCCGGGTTGCTCCTGAGCGAGACCGGTTATGCCGCAGCCCCGAAGGGTTGAATAAGGAAGGCGCGTGGAGGAGCAACCCTGGCGAGGCGGCTAGTGGCATTTTCGTCGCAGTACGGGCAGGAAGGTGTGGAACGGTGGTCCCGGTTCTCAGAAGATAGAGAGGACCGGGATTTATTTTTTTATTCAAGGGGAAGCTGGACCGTGGAAAGAGTTACCGCCCGTGGTCACCTTGCCCCGTGGAGTGGATATTCGCACCGGATATTGCATAACAATATCGTGATCTACCCTGAGGTCTGCCTTCAAAAAGGGCTCATTGTTCGATATCACGGGGACCTCTCAGAAAGGGAAGGCCCTCCCCTGCCCCTTCCCCTGGTACGGGAAGGTGGGTGGGGTAATTCCCGGCGGATAAGTAACGGAGTGTCTTGGAGGGCGGTGCCATGGTGCACAGGGGGCGGAAATCGAGGGATTTCATGTTCCTGGCATCGAGGTTGGAGCGTATCCTTGTACGCCTGGTGGTGATTTCCCTGGTTCTTTTGGTCACTGTTCAGGCCCTGCTGACCGAGGATGATACCAGGGTTTTTCTGAGCTACACAGACCGCCTGGAGGGGGTGCGTTGGGCTCCGGATGAAAGCCCCCAGGACGACCCTGTTCCCTCCCTGGAGATTGAGGTCTCCAACGGGCCGTCGGCCCCCTGGGCGAAGGTTTTGGTGGACGGGAAAGAGGTGGCTTCCTTTCGAAAAAAAATAATCCGGGTACCGGTGCAGGACGGGCAGCTGGTGGAAATCGATGGAACCCGGTGGCGCCGCCTGACAAAATTCCGCGTACGGTGGGTGCATCCCAACATGGTTGAACCGAGGGTGGGCACCGAAGTTATCACCCAGGGAACAATCCAGACGGTAGGTCGGGTTCACCTTCGCTGAGAGAAGCGCGGCGAAAAAAGTCGGTGTCTTGAAAGGTTTTCCTCCACCGTGGTATAATTGGTCGGGGATAAGGCTGGACACTCCCTTGCGAGGAGTGTCTTGCTTTCAAGGGGCGAGGCTAGATGAGTGCCACTGGGTGTTTCCTGCGCGCCCTGCGCGGTGCCACCGTTGCCAAGGCCAATACGACGCAAGCCATTATCAGCGCCACCAGGGAACTGCTCGTTGAGATGCAGAAGGCCAACGGAATCCATCCCGAGGACATCATCAGCATCTTCTTCACAGCATCCCCTGATTTGAACGCCGCGTATCCGGCAGCCGCTGCTAGGGAACTCGGCTGGAAACTGGTTCCCCTCATGTGTGCCTCCGAGATCGATGTGCCGGGCGGCCTGCGCCGTTGTATCAGGGTCTTGATGCATGTCAACACTGACCGTTCTTCTTCGGAACTGCGCCACATTTACCTGGGCGGGGCTGGGGTTCTGCGCCCAGATTTGTGAGGGTAAGAGAGGAGAAAATAGAGCTGAAAGTTGAAAAGAGGAATAGTTAAGTTTTTGTCGAAGGAATCCAGCGGAGGTTAAGACTGGTGAAACGTCCGTTGACCATTGCCATCGACGGCCCGGCCGGTGCCGGTAAGAGTACGATGGCCAGGTTGGTTGCCAGGAGATTGGGTTACCTGTATGTCGACACCGGGGCGATGTATCGCGCGTTGACCTTGAAGGCATTGAAGGAAGGTGTTGACCCGCGGGACGGTAAAGCCGTGACCGATTTGGCCGAAAGTACGAAAATTACACTTGAACCGGCAGGGGAGCAGGGTGACCGTCCCCTCATTTTTATGGATGAGGAAGATGTTACAAACAAGTTACGAACCCCGGAGATCGACAGGTGGGTATCGACCATTGCGGCCTATCCCGGTGTGCGCAGGAAACTTGTCCACCTCCAGCGGGAAATCGCCGCCCGGGGCGGGGTGGTGGTGGACGGCCGGGATATCGGGACCAATGTTCTTCCCGGCGCTGACCTGAAATTCTTTGTTACGGCGTCATTTCCCGAAAGGGTTAAACGCCGGTACCTGGAACTTGCTGCCAAGGGATACGGGGTTACGAGGGAAGAGGTCAGGCGGGAACTTTGTAAAAGGGACCAGCTGGACACTACCCGTTCCACGGCACCTTTGAGCAGGGCGCCCGATGCCATTGTTGTTGATACCACCAGGATGAGCATTGAGGAAGTGGCTGAAGTGCTTATGCACTACTGCCGGGAGACCCGGGAGGGCTAGGAGTGTTTTACGCATTTGCTAAGGTTTTGTTCACTTTACTCTTCTCCCTGGTTTTTCGCTGGAGGATCATTGGCGCTCATCATGTTCCGGTCGGCGGGCCGGTGATCCTTTGTGCCAACCATTTCAGCTTCTTCGACCCACCAGCGGTGGGGTGTGCAGTGGGTCGGAGGGTATACTTTATGGCCAAGGAAGAGTTTTTCCACATCCCGGTCTTCAAGACCCTGCTCAGGTGGCTTGGGGCCTTTCCGGTTAAGCGCGGTCAGGCCGACAGGGCTGCCATCCGCCAGTCCCTCGAGCACCTGAAGCTGAACCGGGTTGTTGGTATTTTTCCAGAGGGTACGCGTCAGAAGTCTGGTCAGCCCGGTGACGCCCTGCCTGGGGCTGCCTTTCTGGCCATGAAAGCAGGGGCACTGGTGGTGCCCGTGGCCATTATCGGGCCTTACCGGCCCTTCCGTCCGTTTACGATACGAATTGGGAACCCCCTGCGGGTATCTGAACTGACCGGTGGAAAGACAGGTTCCGAAGGTCTCCAACAGGCCAGTCGTCGGATCATGGAAACCATTGTGAGCCTGATGGAACTGGGACCGGCCGACGAGCCTGAGAATGAGGTGGTATCCTTTTGGAAATAATTTTAGCCGACAAGGCCGGGTTCTGCTTGGGCGTGCGACGGGCAGTCGAGATGGCCCAAAGGGTGGTTGCGGAAGGCCCGGCCTACAGCCTGGGGGATCTCATTCACAACCCCCAGGCAGTGGAGCAACTGCGCAGGGCCGGTCTCCGTTCTGTCGAGTCCCTGGGCGACATTCCATCGGGACAGGTGGTAATACGCAGCCATGGGGTTCCACCTTCGGTACTTGAGTCTGCCGCTGAACGGGGCATCAAGGTTGTTGATGCTACCTGCCCGCGGGTGCGGGCTGCCCAGGCTGCAGCGCGGCGGCTGAGGAACAAGGGTTACCAGGTTGTCATCGCTGGTAATCCCGACCATCCCGAGGTGGTCGGCCTCAAGGGGTGGGCAGGCCCAGGGGCGATGGTAGTTAGTTCCCCGGGGGAGGTGGAACAACTTCCCCGGTTGGGCCGGGTGGCCGTGATCCCACAAACCACCCAGCGGCGCCAGGTCTTCGAGGAGGTAGTCCGGGTACTTAAGCTGAAAGCAGAGGAGGTGGTGGTTTGTGACACCATCTGCGCTGCGACCCACGAGCGCCAAGGGGAAGCCCGGCGCCTGGCCCGTCAGGTTGATGTCATGTTGGTTGTGGGTGGACAGAAAAGTGCCAATACCCGCCAGCTGGTGGAAGTTTGCCGGGAAGCGGGGGCCAGGACCTACCATGTAGAAGCCCCCGATGAAATAGCGCCTTCCTGGTTTCTAGGCGTCAAAACGGTGGGTATTACCGCCGGGGCTTCAACGCCTGATTGGATCTTAAAGGAGGTCGTGTTGAAGATGGAAGAGATTAAGGACAGATTGGGAGACGGAAAGGAGGAAGTGCAAGCTGCAGTAGAGATTGAGGAAAAAGAAAAGGCAGCGGCTGAACCTACTGCGGGTGAGAGCCCGGCCGGACACGGTGAACCGGTGCCAGGCAGCGAAGAAAGGGTAGAGCAGGGTCAGGCTGCCGGGGAGACCGAGACTGCTGAAGCGGTTGGGGCTACCGGGGCTGACGAAACCACCGAAACCACCGAGGCCCCAGAGGCTGTCGAGGCTGCCGGTACTGCTGAGCCTGCCGGAGCGGTTGCTGCGGGTGTTGGTACTGACGAAGAAAAAGAGGAGCAGGTAGAGGAAACCGACGGTTCTGAGGTTCCGGATGAAAAATCCGTTGCGGCTGAAGAGGCCCAAGCCCAGGCGGAGGGTGAAGAAGGCGAGGAGGCACCAGAGGCCGGACTTGCAATGGAGGATGTTGACCTTGAGGTTGCCTTTGAACCCATCCATGCGGGTGACATCGTGCGGGGGAAAGTAGTCCACGTGGGGAAAGACCATGTTTTGGTCGATGTTGGGCACAAGTCAGAGGGAATGATTCCCTTGTCCGAATTGAGTCATGAACTGATCGACGACCCCAACCAGATCGTCAAACTGGGAGAGGAGATAGATGTTTATGTTTTGAGTGTGGAGGGCAAAGAAGGGGGTCTCTTGCTTTCCAAGAAACGGGCCGACGAAGAGAGGGCCTGGAAACGTCTTCAGGATGCCCAGGAGAACGACGAGGTTATTGAGGCCCCTGTCCTGGCAGAAGTCAAGGGCGGTCTTGTGGTGGATGTGGGCTTACGTGGATTTGTCCCGGCTTCCCATGTCGAACGGGGCTACGTGAGCGACCTGAGTCAATACGTTGGGAAGACGGTGCGGGCTAAAGTCCTGGAACTTGACCGGAGCAAGAACCGGGTGATCCTTTCCCAGAAGGTTGTTTTGGAAGAGGAATACCAAAGGCTTCGTGAGCAAACCTGGGCTACCATTAAAGAAGGCGATGTTCGCCAGGGCGTGGTCAAGGGTATCACCGACTTTGGTGCCTTTGTTGACCTCGGTGGGGTAGATGGTCTCCTGCATGTTTCCGAGATGTCCTGGGGTCGTGTTGGTCATCCCTCGGAAGTAGTTGAGGAGGGTCAGGAAATCGAGGTTATGGTCTTGCGGGTGGACCGTGAACGAGGTCGCATCTCCTTGGGCCTGAAGCAGCTTCTCCCTGACCCGTGGGATGGTGTTGATGAGAAGTATCCAGTCGATTCCCTGGTTGAAGGTAAAGTGGTACGGCTCGCACCCTTCGGGGCCTTTGTGGAACTCGAGCCGGGAGTTGAGGGCCTGATCCATATCTCTGAGCTTGCCAACCGCCGGGTCGGCACTCCGGATGAGGTCGTCTCCCCGGGTGACGTGATCAAGGTCAAGGTCCTCAAGGTCAGGTCGAAGGATAAGCGGATCAGCCTGAGCCTCAAGGAGGCTGAACAGGAAACTGAGAAGCAGATGATCCAGGAGTACATGGACAGCGGTGAGCGCAGCGGTGTTTCCCTCCGGGAAGTAGTAGGGGACATCCTGGAAGAAACCAAGGAGAAGATTAACGAGGAAAGCTGACTCGTTCTTCCTGCTAGGGGGAGGGGGCATGCTGAGGAAATCCAGAAAGGCGGCCCATATCAAAGCTGCCCTGGAGGTAGGGGATGGACCGGGTAGTACCGGCTTTGAGGATGTATTCCTGGTACACTGCTGTCTTCCAGAGCTCACCTTGGATGATGTGTCCACAAGTACCTGGTTCTTGGGTCGGGCAGTTGGGTTGCCAATTATTATCAACGCCATCACCGGCGGGCCAGATGACACCGAAAAGATCAACGCTGGCCTGGCTGAGGTTGCTGCCGACTTGGACATCCCCATGGCGGTTGGGTCCCAAACCACGGCTCTCGAGGACCCGCGTGCGGAGCGCACCTACCGTGTGGTAAGGAAGGTTAATCCCAAAGGGTTGGTCATGGCCAACGTTGGGGCTGATGTCTCACCGGACTGGGCGAAGCGGGCTGTAGAGATGATTGAAGCCGATGCCCTTCAGGTTCACCTCAATGCACCCCAAGAACTCTTTATGAACGAAGGTGACCGTGACTTCAGGGGATGCCTGGAACGAATCGGCCAGATTGTTCGGACCTGCGGGGTTCCGGTCATCGCCAAAGAAGTCGGGTTCGGCGTGGCAGCTGAGGAGGCTGCCTGGTTGGTTGAAACTGGGGTGCAGGCCCTGGATATCGGCGGGAAAGGTGGAACTAATTTCATTGCTATTGAGGCCTACCGGCGGGGAGAGAAGCTTGACCCCGGGTTCTTGCACTGGGGTATTCCTACCGCTGTAAGCCTGGTGGAAGTCGCCGAGACCGTGGGTGAAGAGGTTGAGGTTGTGGCTTCCGGCGGCATTCGTTCCGGTGAGGACCTGGTTAAGGCCCTGGCCTTGGGTGCGCGGATGGTGGGTATGGCGGGTCCCCTGCTGCGCATTCTGGCGCTGGAGGACGTCGATGCCCTTAGAAACTGGCTTCAGTCAGTGGGGTCAAACTTGAAAAAGTACATGCTGATGATGGGAGCAGGTGACCCCTCCCAACTGCCTGGGTGTCGCCTGGTTATTACCGGTCGCACTGCGGAATGGTTGCAGCGCCGCGGGTATGACATTAACCGGTTCGCGTGCCGGACTGTGCCCCGTACCTAGGCCTAGGGCGTAGGGGGACGCGTGGTTCCACGTCAAGGCCTTATCCTGCACTACAGGCCCGGTGGGGTCGGTAATCAGAACGGGTGTAGGTTAGATACCTGCCGGAAGAAAGAGCCGCAGCCTGCTGGCCCACCTTGGAAGGCGAGTTTGGTGCGGCTCATTCTTGCAGCAGGTCACTGTCTGAAAAAAGGAGGGTCCGTTTACATGACGGGCCCTCTTTTTCGTTCGCCCAGCATGTCTGCTGAGCCGATGAGCTGAAAGAAGCTCTGTCGCCTAACCA